>DATBKN010000493.1:0-6383 GCA_036555845.1 Gemmatimonadaceae bacterium
GCCATGCCCTTAGATTCCTCATCGCTCCAGGCCCCGAAGGTCGTGGGCCCACCAACTCCGTCAGGACCCCGCAGGTAGCAGCGGTACGTGGTGTCTTGCGTCGCTTCGTTCGGCCTGGAGTATCGCGCGGGACTATCGCAGGCACTCTTCTGCCGCTAGCTCGCGCGATTCCTTTTTGAGGGCACTGAGCCAAGAAAGGGGGTCTGACCCCCTTTTCGGGGAGATGACTGAATGATCGCGCTCGCCCGCAAATACAGACCGCGCAACTTCGCCTCGGTTGCGGTGCAAACGCACGTCGCGACGACACTGAAGGGGGCGATCTCGCGCGGACGGGTGGCGCACGGTTATCTGCTCTGCGGACCGCGCGGCGTTGGAAAGACAACGCTCGCCCGCGTTCTCGCTATGGCGCTCAATTGCGAACGCCGCGTCGACGGCGAGCCGTGCGGCGAGTGTGAATCGTGTCAGCGCATTTGGGCTGGCTCAGCGAGTCTCGATGTCGTCGAGATCGATGCCGCATCGAATCGCGGCGTGGACGACGCACGTGATCTGCGCGAGCGGGCGATGTACGCGCCGTCAGGTGAGAATCGCTACAAGGTGTACATCGTGGACGAAGCGCACATGCTCACGCGCGAGGCGTGGAATGCGCTGCTGAAGATTCTGGAGGAGCCGCCGTCGCGCGTCGTGTTCGTCTTCGCGACGACAGAGCCGCAAAAGATCGCGCAATCCGCGCTGCCGGTGTTGAGCAGACTGCAGCGCTTTGACCTTAAGCGCATCAGTCCCGCGGAGATTCGCGAACGACTCAGCTCCGTGCTCAAGTCCGAAGGGGTGGGCGTCGAGGACGAAGCGCTTGTCATGCTCGCGCGCGCTGCCGACGGATCGATGCGCGACGCACACAGCCTAACGGATCAAGTTCTTGCGTTGGGCGATGGAACGATCACAGCCGAACGCGTGCGTCATGCACTCGGTCTCGTGGCGGAGGACGAGCAGTTGGCGCTGCTGGATCTGATCGCGGAGCGACGCGCGAGCGACGTCTTCCCGGCTGTAGAGCGCCTCATGGACGAGGGCGTGGATCTCAACGTGCTGCTCAACGGCTTCGCGGACATGCTGCGCGCGCAGCTCGCAGTCACGTTAGGCGCCGAGCCGCAAGGCGTCTCGGACCGCACGCGCCAGGCGCTGGAAGAGCGCAGGGAGCGGCTCGCGGCCGGCGATCTCCTGCGCATGCTGCATCTCGTCGGCGAGCTCGAGCCGCGCTTCAAGCGCAGCGGTCAGCAGCAGACGCTCTTCGAGGTGCTGCTCGTGCGTCTCGCTCTATTGGACCGCACCGTTGTCATCGAGGAGCTCCTCGCGCAGCTCGGTGGCGCCGAGCCGGCGGCTCCGAGCTCAGCGACGGAGCAAGATTCTGCGCGCCGGGCCGCGCCGCCTCCGCCTCAAGCGCCCGCGGGCAAGCATCGCGCGTCCCCGCCTCCTGTCGCGATGGATAGCGTTGTGTCGCGCTTGGCAACGCCGAGCGCGGACCAGGCACCGCGGACCCAGCCTAACGAGCGTCCCGCTGCGGCTGTGCCGAACGCTCCGCTCACGCTCGAGGCGATCGCTGGCAAGTGGGACGACTTCCGCGCGGCGGTTCGGCGCGAACGTCCGGTGCTCGCAACCTTCGTCGACAAAGCCTCGCCGTACGCAGTCACGCCGTCCGGTGCGTTGATGCTCGAGGTGAGCGACGCTCAGGCGCGCGACAGCCTGCGCGAACGCGCGAACGATCTCGCCGCACTCGCGCGCTCGCACCTGGGTGTTGTCAGCCAGGTTTTGCTGCGGGACGTTCCGGCGGCACCGACGAGCGAGCCTGCGCCTGCCGCACGGATGACACCCTCGTCAATACGCAGCGACACGGTTGCGTCTCTCCGGAAGCGCAATCCCGTTCTTAATGCCGCGATCGACGAGCTGGATCTGGAGCTACTGGACTAGTTAGGGATAGGGATAGGTATAGGGATAGACGTGGATGAGCGGCCTACCCCTACCCCTACCCCTAGTCCTACTCCTAACTTCCGGCCTCGCTTTGACTTGGACAACGGAATGGCAGACTTGCTCAAGATCCTGCAGCAGGCGCAGCAGGTGCAGGGTCGACTGCAGCAGATCCAGGATGAGCTGCAGAAGAAAGTCGTCAGCGGGACGGCGGGCGGCGGGATGGTGACCGTCGAAGCCGACGGACGCGGGCAAATCAAACGCGTGCGCATCGATCCGAGCGTCGTGAATCCGAGTGATGTCGAAATGCTCGAAGATCTCGTTTCGGTCGCGGTGAGCGACGCGCAGCAGAAGGCCGCCGCTCTGGCGCAGGAAGAGATGGGCAAGGTTACCGGCGGGTTGAACCTGCCGTTCAAGCTGCCGTTCTAGCGTGGCACGCGGTGCTGCCTAACGTGTCGGCTATCGACGACCTCGTCACGGAATTCGCGCGACTCCCCGGCATCGGCCGAAAAACGGCGCTCCGGCTGACATATCACCTCCTCAAGCAACCGGCGGACCGTAGCCAGCGTCTGGCGCGGGTCCTGGTGGACTTGAGGGAGCGGGTGCGGCCCTGCGACCGCTGCTACAACCTGGCGGAGGGGTCGCTTTGCCCTATTTGTGCCGACCCACGGCGTGACTCGGCGGTGATCTGCGCCGTCGAAGAGGCAGCCGATATCGCTGCCATCGAGCGCGCCGGGGAGTTTCGCGGGACGTACCACGTGCTGGGTGGGCGGCTGGCTCCGCTCGACGGTGTCGCGGCTGAAGATCTGACTGTCGACGCACTCGCGTCGCGGGTGCAGGGTGGGGGTGTGCGTGAGGTTATAGTGGCGACCAATCCAAGCGTGGAAGGCGAGGCCACTGCGCTCTACGTTCAGCAGCAACTCAGGCCCTTGGGCGTGCGCGTCACTCGCATCGCGCGCGGGCTGCCGATGGGCGGTGACCTCGAGTACGCAGACGGCGGTACGATCGCGCAGGCAATCGCTGCGCGTCGAGATATGGCCTAACGAGAATCCTCCGACCTCAGACCTAAAGACCCATGTCCTACGGAGCAGCCAGCTGGAGCTTCACGTCAGAAGACCAGTCAGCAATCCATCAGGTCTTACAGCGCTTCCTGACTGAGTCGCAGGCGAAGTGCGCCATGGTCGTCGATCGCAGCGGTCAGCTCGTAACCACCGTCGGAGATCAGCCGCGTTTCGACGCGACAGCATTCGCCAGTTTGACTGCAGCCGACTTCAGCGCCAACGACCAACTCGCGCGACTGATTGGTGAGACAGACTTCAACACGCTCTTCCATCAGGGCGAACGCGAGTCGATGCTCCTCGCCGACGTTGCCCGACGCGTGATACTCGTGGTGCTCTTCGACAACAAGACGACGCTGGGACTCGTAAAGCTCAAGCTCAAAGGAACCGTAGAACAGCTCGCGCGACACTTCATGACGATAGGTACTCGACCCGCACGACCGGAGCCTGAAAGGCGTCCGCTACTTGGGAACGTGGATGACGAGATCGACAAGCTGTTTCAATAAAGCGCGTTAGGAGAGCTGATCATGTCGATGATCAACTACGCCTCGCGCGAGATCAATTGTAAGCTCGTGTACTACGGTCCCGGTTTGGGTGGCAAGACGACGAACCTAGAGCACGTTTACAAGAAGGTCGCCCCGAGCACGCGCGGAAAACTCATTTCGCTGGCGACGGAGACAGAGCGGACGCTCTTCTTCGATTTCCTTCCTGTCGATCTGGGTACGATTCGCGGATTCAAGACGCGTTTCCATCTCTATACCGTGCCGGGACAGGTTTACTACAACGCCAGCCGTAAGCTCATTCTCAAGGGTGTCGATGGCATCGTGTTCGTTGCGGACTCTCAGGTCGACCGAATGGAAGCGAACCAGGAGTCCATGCAGAACCTGTACGACAACATGGCCGAGTATGGCTACGATCTCACCAAGATGCCGTTCGTCGTGCAATACAACAAACGGGACCTGCCTAACGCGGCACCGATCGCGGAGCTTCAGGCCGCGCTCAATCCGGGCTGGGAGGTGACCGAATCCACCCGGCAGCGTGTGACGCCCGATCCATACCATGCCGGCGAGAACCTCGTCGAGCAGGCTCCGACCGGCGAATGGATCGAACGCTCGACATACTTCGAGGCCGTGGCCATCAATGGTGATGGCGTGTTCGATACATTACGGGCCGTCTCGAAGTTGGTACTGAAAGCGCTGTCCTAGTGAGGCCGCAGTTGTGAACCTGCCGAACAGCCTGACGATCGGTCGCATCGCGGCGACGCCGGCGATCACGGCGCTCATCATGAACCCGCCGTGGCAGTATCGCTTTTCGGCGTGGGTGCTTTTTGTGGTGGCGGCTGTCACCGACTACTACGACGGCAAGCTGGCGCGCTCGCGCAACCTGGTCACGAAGACCGGCAAGCTGCTCGATCCCATCGCCGACAAGGCACTGCTCATTGCGACGCTGGTGCCGATCTACTGGCTCACTCGCGGCGTGGGGCTCTTCTGGCATGTCCCTGAGAGTGTGCAATGGGCCGCCGGAGTCGTCGGGCCTGTCTCGTTAGGTAACTCAGTGCACCGTTATCCCTTCGTCACACCGCTGGGCCTGGTGCCGACGCCGCTCTGGGTCGTGGCAGTGATCATCGGCCGCGAGCTGTTCATGACACTCCTGCGGCAGCACGCGGCGCGAAAGGGCGTCGTGATCAGCGCCATTGGCCCGGCCAAACTCAAGACGACCTTCCAGAACATCTGGGTCGGGACGGCCTTCTTCTGGTTCTTCGCCGCCTCTGCCGCCGCGCAGAACAACTGGACGAACCAGGCGTGGGTCGCCTTCGCGCACTTCAATGGGATCGTCGGCGCGATCGCGATGATCACGGCGCTGACCCTCACGCTCTACTCGCTCTTGATCTATCTGAGGCGGTATGGGGGGTTGCTCTTCTCAGCGAACAAACAGGGAGCTTCGAGTTAGCAGTCGCGCGTTCTAAGTTCCGAGTTCTCAAATCAGTAACTGCATGATATGAACTGCAGTTACATCATGCTCGAAACTCCGCACTCGCAACTGCCCGCTGGCAGCTCTCTGTTTTGATGATCGATGAACGTTGAGCTGATCACAATCGGGGACGAGCTCCTCCTGGGCCTAACGATTGATAGCAATGCCGCGTGGCTGGCGCGCGAGCTTGCCACGATCGGTGTGCGCGTTACGTGGCGTACAACGGTGGGTGACATTGCGGGGGACATCGCAGCCGCGGTGCGCCAGGCGCTCGATCGCTCGGGCGCGGCGATCACGACGGGAGGGCTGGGTCCCACCGCAGACGACCTCACGAAACCGACGATCGCTGAAGTCTTCGGCCGCTCGATGCACTTCGACGAGGAGCTGTGGGAAGGCCTCAAGCGGATCTGGCGAGAGCGCGGCCGCCCCGGCGAGCTGCCGGAGGCCAACAAGCAACAAGTCATGATTCCCGATGGCGCGACGATTCTCCGCAATCGTCACGGCACCGCGCCCGGCATCTGGCTCGAAGACGAACGACGCCGCTGGATCGCGATGCTTCCGGGGATCCCGCGTGAGATGCGCGGGCTGGCAAACGACGAAGTCCTGCCGCGCATTCGCACGCGCATGGGCGACGCGCAGACGGCGCTGCGCTCGCTCACTGTGCGTACGACCGGAATCGCCGAGTCGCAGCTGCCGTCGCTCCTCGGCGAATATGCCGTCGAGATCGAGGGAATGCGCGTGTCCTATCAACCGAGCCCGTCAGGCGTGGATATTCGCCTAACGATTTCGGGCGTGACGCCCGCCGAAGCCGCGGAACGGCTCAGGCGCGCCGGAGAGATCGTACGTCAGCGGATCGGTGACCGCGTCTATGGCGCCGATGGAGACGACATGGCGGCAGTGGCTCTGCAGGTCTGCCGCGCGCGGGGCTGGCGCGTCGCTGTCGCCGAAAGCTGCACCGGCGGACTCCTCGGCGAACGCCTAACGAATATCCCTGGTGCCAGCGATACCTTCCTCGGCGGCATCATCGCGTACGACAACGCCGTCAAGGAAGGCCTCCTTGGCGTACCGCGCGCCGAGCTCCTCGCGCACGGTGCCGTGAGCGAACGCGTTGCCGCCGCGATGGCAGCGGGAGTGCGCACGAGCACAGGCGCCGACGTCGGCCTGGCAATCACAGGCATCGCTGGTCCAGACGGCGGCACGCCGGAAAAGCCGGTCGGTACGGTCTGGGTTGCCGTTGACACGCCGCTCGGTGCACAGACGTACGGCGGACGTCTCATCGGCGATCGGTCCGAAATCCGCTATCGCGCGACCCAGAGCGTCCTCGACCTGCTGCGCCGAACATTGGTCTAGCCCGTTCCAAGTTCGACAAGACATTGCCCTTGCGTCGGTTGGAAGGGG
>DATBKN010000494.1:0-2138 GCA_036555845.1 Gemmatimonadaceae bacterium
ACAGTGCTGCGCGCGCTGCCAGCGAGCCGCGAGATCATCGAAGGGGTGACGATGCTGATCGCCGTCGCCGTGCTTTTCTCGGTGAGCTACTGGCTCATCTCCAAGGTGGAAGCGGCGAAGTGGCAGCAATTCATTCGCGAGAAAGTGACTACAGCATTGGCGCATGGCGGAGGCACGGCGCTCGCATTCGTCGCATTCTTGGCTGTGTATCGCGAAGGGGCGGAGACAGCTTTATTCTATCAGGCGCTGTTTACCGAGGGAGCAGGGAACGCCATCCCAGTAGCGTTAGGCATCGTCGTTGGTGGCCTCGGCCTGGCGCTTATATTCGTGCTCTTTCACCGCTACGGCGTACGTATCCCGCTGCGGCCCTTCTTTGCCGTCACGAGTGCGCTCCTCTACTACCTGGCGTTTGTGTTCATGGGGAAGGGGATTCGCGAACTGCAGGAAGGGAACGTTGTGTCGATAACGCCCATTCCGTGGCTGCCGCACGTCGACGCGATGGGGATCTATCCGACGGTCGAGACGTTAGGCGCGCAGCTCGTTCTCGTCGTGCTGCTTGCGTTTGCCTTGCTCAAGACGTTCTGGCCCAAGCGCTCTGTGGCCCTGCCGACTGTGGCCCCTGATCCTGCGGTCCGCGGCGATCTCGCCTCGGCGCTTCAGCGTCTCGAGGCCATGGAGGCGCGTGTTAAGCACCTAGAACGCGAGCTCGAGGCCGAGCCCAGAGCATAGACAAACTGCAACTACACCACCGCGGACTAACGCGGACGAACACGAACAACTGCCAAGACTGTTGCCACATCAAGCCGTCCGCGTGCGTGCGGCCCCGTCCGCGTGCGTCCGCGGCGGAGCAGTGGCGCTAGGCTGTAGCGTAAATCGGCTGGCGGCCGGGACCGACCTTGCCGCGGCGCTGCATGATGACGAAGCCGGCCGCGACGATCGCCAGCGCGATGGCCTGCGCAGCAGTGAGCGGCCCGAAGAAGCGATCGTCCTTGGCGCGCAGGAACTCGATCAGAAATCGCTCCGTCCCTGCCAGCACGCAGTATACGCCGAACAGCCATCCTTCCGCGTGCTCGTGATCGCGCAATCGCCACAGGATGAGGAACATGACGAAGCCTAACGCCGTCTCGAACACCTGCGTGGGATAGACGCTCAGCACCGTCTCGGGGCTGACGCCCTGGGGAATCGGTACGCCGAACTGTTGCTGCATGTTGGCGGCTGTGGAGGGCGGGGCCCCCTGCGGAAAGGCGACGGCGAAGCGTGAGCTCCAGGGGCGACCATAGTCGTCGCCGACAGCCCAGCATCCCGTCCGACCAACGGCATAACCCGCGGCGATACAAATGCCGCCGACGTCGGAGTACCTAACGAAGGAAAGCTTCTTCCATTTCGCGACGATCCAGCAGCCGACGACGGAGCCCATGAATCCGCCCCAGAAAACGAAGCCGGCGCGCGTAAAGAAATCGTGCCAGTCGTGCGAGACCACGGTCACGTAGTAGATCTTGCCGCCAAGCAAAGTCCCCAGCACGCATGCGAGAATGAGATCACTCACAGCCTGCGCTTCGTGCGGATAGCCGCGCCGATTCAGCTCTTGCTGTGCGATGATTTGCGAGATGACGAAGGCGAGCAGTACGGCGAGTCCGAAGCCCGTGACCGGGAGCGGACCGATGTTGATGATGGCCGGGTGATGAATGATCGCGTCAGGCATGGGCACCAAATCTCACACGAGCGCAAGCGCCGCGCTATCGTGCCGCACCAACGAAATCGACGAGGCCCGGGAGCGGCTGCGACGCGAAGGCGCTCAGGTCGTACCCCGAGCGCTCGCCGCGTTCCAGGTGAAACAGCCCCGCGCGCGCGATCATTGCCGCGTTGTCGGTGGCCAAGCGCGGCGACGGAGCGAAGACCGCAGCGCCTAACGCTTCGGCGCGTTCGCGCATCGCGTGCTGCAGCGCGCGGTTGCACGCCACGCCGCCGCCAAGGACTATTCGACGCCGCGCGAAGGCACGCGCCGCGCGGATCGTCTTTACCACGACTGTATCGATGAGCGCATCCTGAAATGCGCGCGCGATGTGCGGGGCGTCGGCGCTCAGATCCTGCGACGCGCGCACGGCGAGCAGGACGGCGGTTTTGAGCCCGCTAAAGGA
>DATBKN010000495.1:0-2980 GCA_036555845.1 Gemmatimonadaceae bacterium
GGTCCCACGGTGGAATACTTGTCGTGCTGCGCCTTGGTACACGTCTCGCGCACACTTGGCGTCCACAGTCCAAAGGCGCGCGCGGTGCCACCCGTAGGCTGGACCGGCGCCGTGGAATAATCCGGCGTCCCGCAGGCGAGCAGCAGGCTCGCCGCGAAAGCCGCACAGAGTGATCTATTGAGCATGATGACGATCCTGTTCGAGAGGGAAGGCTCGCCTAACGCAATGTGATTTGCAGTCCGTACTGCAGCATTTCGACGCCGGCCGGGATGCTGGCCTGCTCACCGTTGAGGCTCAATCGTCCGCCGCCGCCGCGCATGTAGCTCGCGAATGGGGTGAGCAGGTACGAGCGCGAGACGATGAAGTCGTAGCCCACGCCGAGCTGCGCAGCGACCGAGCGGCTGGAAAGGTTTTCGTCCTCGTCGGTCGCGAGATACGTCGCCCAACTCATGCCGAGTCGGACAAACAAGGGCCGCTTGGCGACCGGGTAGTACTGCACCATCGGGCCGATGGAATACACGCGGTCGTTCTCGCCGGCTTTGAAGTGGTACCAGCCGTCCAGCTGAACGGCGAAATACGTCCTCGGCGTCTGCCTAACGCCGAGCGTGAGACCGGCCGCGACCGAGCGGTCGGAGATGTCGCGGCAGACGCTGCACGCGAGTGAGGCCGTGGCGTTGCCAAGACTGAGCGCGCCCCAAAAGCGACGTGGCGCGACGCTGGCGGACGAAGAGGGAGCGGCAGCCTGCGAGCGGTCGCTGCGTTGCGCACGCACCGGAGCAGCTGCGCCGATGAGCGACAACAGAACGACAACGACGCGCGCGAGAGGGGGGGCCAGGCGACGTGGTATGGTCATGGGAGTCCTCGGTTGGGACTAGACGATGGGGATGCCTGGCGCGGTAACGCCGCGCAGCACATCACATTTGCGCTGTGACGCCCCGCGCGTGATGCAGCCGTTCGAGGGTCGTCTTGACCGAGGCGAGACTGGCTGCGGACTTGCAGCGTGGCGTCGCGCCTACGCAGTCAGTACGAGATACTTCACCGTCATATCATGATCGCGGGTCCCCAGACTGCCCAATCGCCAGGCGCGTCCCCGCGCGATCGCACGCTGCGGCTAAGCGCAGTGGCGCTTACCGTAGTCACGTTCGTTGTGCTCTTCGCGCAGCCCATCGCGAACCTGGTGCGCACCTGGTGGACCAGTCCCGACGCCGGCCACGGTTTGCTCCTCGTCCCCGTGGCGCTGATTCTGGCGTACCGCCAGGGCGTCCGGCCGGGGGCGCGCGGCCAGACCGCGTTAGGCATCGCCCTGATCGTGGCGGCCGTCGTACTGCGCTATGTCGCCGCTGTGGCCGCGGAGGCATTTTTCGCGCGCAGCGCCGTCGCGCTGGCTGGCGCTGGACTCGTGACGTACGCATGGGGCCTGAGACAGCTGCTCGCCTGGTGGCTCCCGGTCTCGCTGATCGCGCTCGCGCTGCCGCTGCCGGAAATCGTGCTCAGCGCGCTCGCGCTGCCGCTGCAGATGCAGGCGTCCAAAATCGGCGCGGCGCTCCTCGAGTGGCGTCAGGTGCCGGTTGTGCTGACGGGCAACGTCCTGCGAATCCCCGGACACGACCTCTTCGTGACGGAGGCATGCAGCGGACTGCGCTCCCTCGCTGCCCTGCTCAGCCTGGGTGTTTTGTTAGGCGGGCTCGTTGCGAAGCATCCGCTGACGCGAATTGCGATCGTGGCGATCTCGATTCCGATCGCCGTGCTGCTCAACGGCGTGCGCGTCTTCCTGACGGGGTTCCTGGTGCTGTTCGTGAGTCCCAAGGCAGCCGACGGCTTCTCGCACATGACGGAAGGGTGGCTGATGTTCGTCGTGGCGTTTGGGCTGCTGGCCCTGGTTACGATGATCGCGGTGAAGATCGAGCGCAGGGTGCCCGGCCACAGGTCAGAGGGCAAAGACCCGAGCGACGGCGCAGCCGCTCAGAGCGCAGACCTCCGACCCCGGACTTACAGCCGCGTCAGGCTCGCGATCCCCGCGACCGTAATGGCGTTAGGCGTCATCCTCATTCAGTCGACGACTCGGCAGCGCGCCGTGCAGCTCAGCGCTCCGCTCAACACGATGCCGCTCGTCCTCGCCGGCTACAGCGGGAGTGATCGTCCCGTCACCGAGGAAGAACGGCGCGTGGCAGGAATGACCGACTACGTCTTTCGCGTCTTCTCGCGCGACACGACGGCGCTCTTCTCCGTGTACGTGGGTTACTACGAGTCGCAGGCGACGGGACGCACGATTCACTCGCCGCGCAACTGTCTCCCCGGCGCCGGATGGCAGCAGGTCGAGTCCGGTCAGAAAAGCCTAACGGTTGACGGAAGGAGCGTCACCGTAAACCGCTACCTGCTCGCCAACGGGCCGTCGCAAGCCGTGGTGTACTATTGGTATCAGGGGCGCGGCCGAGTCGCGTGGAGCGAGTACACTGTGAAGTGGGACCTGCTGCGCGACGCGGCCAAGTACGGGCGCACGGAAGAAGCGCTCGTGCGCGTTATGGTGCCGCTCGAGCAAGCCACGTCAGGCACAGCCGCCGAGCTGCAAGCGCGGCTCGAGCGCGCCGACGAAATCGCGTCGCGCGTCGCGCTGGAATTGCTGCCGCAAGTCGATCGTGTGCTTCCGCGATGGGACGCATCCATCCCGATCACCTAACGGCTAGTTAGGCGCTCGCGGGCGTTCATGATCGTGGCGGGGTCGTCCGACAGAATACCCTGAATGCCCTTCTCCCACAGCCGAACCGCCTCTCGCGGATCGTTCACAGTCCATATATACACGTCCACCCCCGCGGAAGCGACGGAACGCGCCATCGCGTCGAGTGGGAGGGGAAGTCCCTTGTAGCGCGGCGGAATCGAAAGCATCGCGTACGGTGCGCGGCGTCGGCGGAATCCGAGCAGAGCAGGCACAAGCAGGTTGCGCACCTCTTCGAAAGAGGCCGTCGTACGCACGCCTGCTCTG
>DATBKN010000496.1:0-10124 GCA_036555845.1 Gemmatimonadaceae bacterium
GACCATCCATCAGCGAGGCAACGGGCGTTGCCGCCGGCGCCGTTGTCGCGCGCTGTGCCGCGACGCGCAAAGGCGACGACACAAGACTCGTTAGGGCTGCGGTGAGCGCCACGTGATGGAGCGTCCGAGCGCTCGAGCAAATCGGAGACATACCTGATCCTCACGACGGTGGTGAACTCAGCGCACAAAATACGACTGCGCGATGCGCCCGTGCTACGAGGAGTAGTTGGCGCTCGTTGTCGTGCTTTGAGATGAAAACCGCCCGGACCACGAGGCCCGGGCGGCGTCCACTGGATCGTAAACTGCGCCGCTACGGCACTACGACCGTTACAGTCTTGCTGTTCGTGGCGCCTTTATTGTCAGTGACCACTAGAGTCGCCGATGTCGTCGTGCCGTGCAGGTAGTCCCGGGTGATGATCACGCCAGTCTTGGCTATTCGCCCCGGAGCCGTCCATCTGTACGAGACGATAGATCCATCCGGGTCAGATGATGTGGATCCATTGAACGTGCACTCCATCGCCGGGCCTACTGGCGCACATGAGTATGTGAAGTTGGCGACTGGCGGCTGATTCGTCGGTGGCGGCGGTGGTGAACCGACTGTGATCGCCTGCGTCTTCGTGTTTGTCCCACCGTTATTGTCTGTCACGGTCAGCGTGATGTTGACAGTCCCAGCGGCGAGCACATATAGCACGCTGACGCCGGACTTGTTCGGTCTCCCAGGGACCTGCCAGTTCCACGCGACCACTGATCCATCAGGATCCGTGGACGATGACCCGTTGAGAGTACATTCAAAGGTCGGACCCTCAGGGACGCACGAAGAAGTGAAGTTCGCGACGGGGTTCTGGTTCGTCGGTGGTTGTCCGCCCGTGATGAAGCCCATGTAGAGCAGTCTGTTTGGGCTACCCGCGCCCGGGCTCCCGACCACATTCAACGTTGCGTTGTTGATGAGCGCGGTCGCCACTTGAGCGGCGGTGGCCGTCGGATTGAAGGAGCGATATAACGCGGCGGCCCCCGCAACGTGCGGCGAGGCCATCGATGTGCCGCTCGCAACCGCCGTCGCGTTATTGCTTCCGATGTAGTCCGACGTGATGGAGGAACCTGGCGCGAAGATGTCGAGGCACGTGCCGAAATTGGAGTACGAGGCTCGTGCGTCCGTCGTCGTGGTCGCGCCTGCAGTTAACGCGTTAGTGGCGCGGGCCGGCGAGAAGTTGCAGGCGTTCGCGCTGCTGTTGCCCGCGGCGACGGCAGAAACGATTCCGGCCGCCACCATGTTGTTCGTCGCGTTGTCGATCGGGGTGTCGGCACTGCCGCCGAGGCTCATGTTGCTGACCGCGGGTTGGACCGCGTTGTTGATGACCCAATTGATGCCGCTGATAACCGACGTCGAGGTCCCCGAGCCAGAGCAGTCGAGCACGCGGACAGCGTGAATGACTGCCGTCTTCATCACACCGTACGTCGTGCCGCCAGCGGTTCCGGACGTGTGCGTTCCGTGGCCGTCGCAATCGGTCCACGCAGGACCCGACGGGGCGGTCGGTGTGATGTGGTTAGACGACGCGCCGATGCGGCCAGCAAAGTCGTTGTGCGTTGTGAGGATGCCCGTGTCGATGATGTAGATGTGCGGTACCGTCCCGCCGGTCGGATAGGTGTAGGATGTATTCAGCGGGAGGTTGTGCTGATCGATTCGGTCGAGGCCCCAAGATGGTGTGGGACTTTGAGTCGCGATCTTTCGGATGACCTGCACCGGGGCGACGTATTCGACCGTTGGATTGGCGCGGATCTTGGCGAGTGCGGCGGCGTCGGCTTTGACGGCGAATCCATTGAGCGCCGCCCCCCAAACCGCAGTGATCTGTGCTCCGGCCGCGGCGGCCATGCTCTGCGCCTGTGCGCCCAGCTGCGCTGCGCTGACGCGGGTTGTGCGCAGCGCGACGATGTACTCGTTCGCAACGAGTTCCGTCTGAACATTGCCGCTGATCTCCGCCATTGGCGCGAGTCGCGCGGATCCCGACGGCGTGATCGGGTCGGAACATGCGGTAAGAACTGCGCTGGCTACCGCAAGAAAAGCCAACTTCCTGTGCACGGTGCCTCCTGGGGGTGGGAGGAGAGGAAAAGTGATTGCTGCCTATGTCGTTAGGCGTTGTCGGCGTGCAGCGAGGGGATGCCCAACGGGCCGCGGCAACTTAAATGAGCCCTGTCGAACGCGCTAGCCATTGTGCAGCCAATAGTTAGGCGCTCGTGCCGCTCACTCTGAAGCGGCCACGGCCGTACCGTGCAATCAGTCAACATGTGGCATGTGCGCTGCATGTTTAGCCGCCGCGGACCGCTATGCGCGGCCCGCGTCACTCGTTAGGCATCGCCCGCCGATTGTCGGCGCGCGAAAACAACGAGCGACCGAAAAAGCAATTCGTATACCCATCGATTGTGCGTCGATTCGCGGTTGGCCAAACGCGGCGCCGCCGTTCGCATCGAATCGAACATCCATGCCTGAAATCGGCGCCCGACTGGAAGCGATTCGAGCGGTCGGGCCGCCTCTGCACCAATGCTAAGAGAATCCCAATCAAATTCCCCTCCACAAGATGCCCCGCGCCGAGTGACTCGATTATGATCCAACGCGTCCTAGCGCCGGACTCCAAGCGGTCGTATCGTGTTGGCCCCCTGCCTGTCTCCTCCCACCGCACCTTTCCAATGCCCGGCGCCCGATTCAAGGCTCGTTACTCGCGCATGACAAAGCAGAACTCGAATTCCTCGCCGAGCACAGATCACGACGCCGAGCTGTCACCAGCGCTACGCGTACGGGCACAGGCCGATCAGCTCTTTCGCGCCGCGAGTGAATCAGTGCGGCAGCGCGAGCGATATGCGAAGCTGGTCGCCAGCTCGGCCGACGACAGCGAACTGGAATCGACGCTGCGCCTTGCCTCGTTATGCGACGAGCTACTCGGCGAAGCCGCAGGGTCGTATGAGAGCGCAGCGACGGCCGATGACGGCGCCGCCGACGAGCCATGGCGCCACACGGCCAATTCGCTCTGGATAGCCAGCCGTGAGTACGCCCGTCGGCACCGCGAAGTGAACGAAAGCTCCCGGAAACTGGGGCAGCATTCTCCGAGCAAACTGACCGAACTGGCGCTGCAGTACGACCTCGAGGCTTCAGCCTTACTCGCGCTCGATCACGCGTTGTCAGCGTACCGCAAACATTGTCCGGACGCGGACTGCTCGGGTCAGTCAGCGAAACGCGCCCGCGCGAGCTGAGTTTCCAGCAGGTCAGCGCCGCGCTCGCGGCGCTTTCCAGCATGCGACAGATGTAACCAGCGGAACCTCGCGCGCCCACGTAGGTAGCCAAGGGAGCCCTCGCCGCGCGAAACTACGCGCGCAACCCTTCGGAGAAGAGTTTGGACGCGCTGCGCGAGTTTCTGTTCAAGTATCCGCCGTATCTTTTTCAACAGGGGACATTCGGTTTCTCCGGAGCGCGCCTAACGAGCATCATCGTGACGCTCCTGGCGTTCGCTGTGCTGGCGGTGAACGTGCTCATGCTGCGCCGCCTGCGCACGAATGGCATCGAGCGCGCAGTGCTCCTGACCGGTCGCGTCGCCGCCGTTCTCGTTCTTGCCTGGTGCCTGCTGCGGCCCGTGCTTGTCGTCGCATCCGCGGTTCCGTCGCGCAACGTGGTCGCCGTGCTTGTCGACGACTCGCGCAGCATGCGCATCCCCGACTACAACAACGCGCCGCGCGCCGCGTTCGTGCGGCAGCACCTCTCGTCGCCGGATAGCTCGCTCTACCGCGCGCTTGCCGAGCAGTTCCAGGTGCGCTTCTATCGCACGTCAGGTCGAGGGGGACGGGCTGCCCCGCTAGCCGACTCGTCGTTCGCGTCGTCGCGCTCGCAGCTCGTGGACGCCGCGCTGCGCGTCGAGGATGATCTCGTTGGAACGCCCGTAGCCGGTGTCCTGCTCGTTTCGGACGGCGCGGACAACGGCTCGGAGCTTGGGGACCGAGACCGCTTGATGGAACAGATGGTCGCGCTGAAAGCGCGCGGCGTCCCTGTCTTCACAGTCGGAGTCGGTACTGAGCGGTTCGCGCGTGACATCGAGGTCGTCAGCGTCACGGCACCCCGCTGGGTGCTGCGCGGCGGCAACGTCGTCGTCGAGGCTGTCGTTATGCAGCGCGGCTTCGGCGGCCGTACGGTGCCGGTGGAAGTTGAAGACGGCGGCCGCATCGTCGCACGTGAAACGGTGACGCTGCCGCGCGACGGCGAGGCGGTGACAGCGCGCGTTCGCGCCCCTGCGACTGAGGCGGGAGCTCGACTGCTTACGGTGCGTATTCCGCTGCAGGATGGAGAGCTGATCGACCGCAACAATGCGCGCACGGCCGTCGTCTCGGTGCGCGCGCGGCGCGAGAAGATCCTCTACGTCGAAGGCGAGCCGCGTCCCGAGGTCAAGTTCCTGCGGCGCGCTGTTGCTGCCGATTCGAACCTGCAGCTCGTCACCATCGTGCGCACGGCGCGCGACAAGTATCTGCGCCTCAGCGTCGACGACAGCCTGGAGCTGGCCGCCGGATTCCCGCGCACCCGCGAGGAGCTGTTCAAGTACCGCGCAGTCGTGTTAGGCAGCCTCGAGGCGGCGGCGTTCACGCTGGACCAGCTGCGCATGCTCGCCGATTTCGTGAGCGAGCGCGGCGGCGGGCTCATCGCGTTAGGCGGTCGTTCGGCGTTCGCGGAAGGCGGATTCCGCGGTACGCCGCTGGACGACGTCCTGCCGGTGGAGATCGTCGGCGATCCTGGGGAGCCGGACAGCACGGCACTCAGATACGTTCGGCCGGTTCTCACGGAAGCCGGCCGCTGGCACGCCGCCGTGCAGCTCGCCGCCAGCGATTCGCTGACGCGCGCGCGCTGGGACACGCTCCCGGCCGTTACAACGCTCAATCAGTTCGGCAGGCCGAAGCCTGGAGCCACGGTGCTGCTCTCGGCGCGCGACGTGAATGGCGGTGAAACGCGGCCCCTGCTTGCGGTTCAGCGCTTTGGTCGCGGACGCTCGGCGGCATTCGCGGCGCAGGATTCCTGGCTCTGGCAGATGGCGGCGGAAGTGGAAGTAGACGACGACTCGCACGAGACGTTCTGGCGTCAGCTGCTGCGCTGGCTGGTGACCGACGTGCCGGATCGCGTCGAAGTGGTCGCGGCGTCGGACGGCGCGCAGCCTAACGAAAGCGTGCGCATCCGTTCCGAGGTGTTCGACGAGCGCTTCGTGCGCGTGAACGGTGCCAGGCTCACCGCCGAGCTCGAGGCTCCGAACGGGACGCGCACGCCATTACCGTTCGAGTGGTCGGGCGCACGCGACGGCGAGTACGTGAGCGACGCACTGCTGGGCGACGTCGGTGTATACACGGTGCACGCGAGCGCGATCCTGGCTGGTCCCAAGGCGGACACGTTGCGCGCGGAGCCGATACACCTGGCGGCTGTCAGCAGCGAACGCGAATACTTCGGTGCGGAGCGGCGCTCGGCGCTGCTGCGTCAGTTGGCGGAGGAGACGGGTGGTCGCTACTACGAACCTAACGAGGCGATGAACGTGGCTCGTGATCTCGCGCACAGCGCGAGCGGGGTGACTGTTGTCGACCGCAAGGACCTCTGGGATATGCCCGTGGTCTTCCTGCTGCTCGCGCTGGCGCTCGCGGGTGAGTGGGCCTACCGGCGCCGACGGGGGTTTGCATGATCACGGCGAGAGCGGCGTCGAAATGGTTATGTGGCGTGCTGGCGGCACCCTTAACGTTGTTTTTAGGGGGGGCCCCCCACGCCACGGCACACGGCGCGCTCACCGCTCAGTCGACGCCGCGCACGTACGTCCTCATCGTCAGCGGTGTCGGCGGCGACTCGATGCACAGCGAGCGCTTCACACGTCTCGCCCTGGAAGCCTCGGCGGCTCTGCGTACGCGCTTCGCCGTGGAAGACACTCTCATTACAGTGCTCGCCGAGCGGCCCACACAGGGTGCCGGTGGGGCGAGCGAACGCGCCACCCGCGCGGCCGTCTCCGCTGCACTGTCACGCATCGCCGCGCGGGCTCAGCCTAACGAGCGCGTGCTCTTCGTCTACATCGGCCACGGAAGTGCCCAGTCCGGCCGCTCGCAGCTCGCGCTCGTGGGGCCCGATGTTTCCGCGACGGAACTCGCCGCGCTCCTGGCGCCGATCCGCGCGCAGCTCGGGGTTGTCCTGGCCGCCAGCGCGAGCGGCGACTTCGTGCGCCCCCTCTCCGCTCCCGGCCGCGTGATCATCACAGCTACGAAAAGCGGCGCCGAACAGAACGAATCCTTCTTCGCGGAGCATTTCGTCGCCGCGTTAGGCAGCGATGCGTCCGATGCCGACAAGGACCAGCGCGTCTCGCTGCTCGAGCTCTTTGCCTATACGCGCAAAGAAGTCGCCCGCGTCTACGAGAACTCCAACCGCCTGCAGACCGAGCACGCCGTGCTGGATGACGACGGCGACGGCACTGGCCACGCCGACGCGTCGACATCCGCCGCCGACGGCCAGCTCGCCGCGAAAGTCGCGATTGCTCGCATCGGAGCCGTCGCAGTCACGAACGACCCGCGTGCGACGCCATTCATCAAGCGCCGCGAAGAGCTGGAGCGCGCCATCGACTCGTTGCGCACGCGGCGCGATCGCCTCTCTTCAGCCGAGTACGACAAGCGGCTGGAAGACCTCGTAATTCAGCTCGCACGCGTGAATCGAGATATGCGCCAAACGCTCGCCTTGCCGCCACGCAAGCCGTGAGACAGCAGTACTCCCGCCGTCTGCTGTTATTTGCGGCGCTCGCAATTGCGCCGATCTCAGCCTGCGCCCAGGCCGACTCCGCCACGCGCAACCAGGACGTGATCGCGTCCGCCCTGCGCGCCGGCAGATACGACGAGGCGCTGTCGGGACTGGAACGACGCCTCGCGGCGAATCCGGGTGATATGGCGGCCGCGCGCACGCAGCTGCGCACACTCCTTCTGCTCGGACGCACAAGGGACGGAATCACGTTAGGCATCCGCCACGGGCAGCAGCCGAACGGCGCCGCGATCCTGACCACGCTCGCCCGTCTGCAACGGGCGCAGGGCCATGACGCCGACGCCAAGGCGACGCTCCAGCGCGCGCTCAGCGCCCGTGCACCGGATTCGTTGCGCGCCCGGCTGGAGTTGGCAATCCTGGCATTCGACGCCGGTGAGATCGCGCCGGCTATGGCCGCGTTCGACGGCTTCATCGATATCTTCAATGCCAGAGCCCGCACGTTAGGCGCCGAGGAGCTGCTCGCCGTTGGCATCGCCTGCCGCTACCTGGGCCGTGACGACCCGCAGTTGTTTCGTGACGCGCTCAAGGCGCTGGACCAGGCCGTCGCGCGCGATAGCGCCGACGACGAGGCGTCGCTCGAAGTCGCCGCGCTCTTTCTCGAGAAGTATAACTTCGCGGAAGCCAAGAGCACGCTCGATCCCATCCTTGCGCGCAACGCTCGGCATCCGCGCGCCCTGGCGCTCATGGCGCGGCTGCGCCGAGCCGAAGGCCACCCAGGGGAGGCGTTGACGCTCGTCACGCGTGCGATCGAGGCGGCTCCCGAACACGCCGAGCTGCGAGCCCTCGAGGCAAGCGTGTTGCTCGATCTGGAGCGGCTGGACGACGCAACCGAGGCCGCGTCAAAGGCGTTAGGCGGCGATTCGACACTGGCAACGGCGCGCGCGGCACTCGCCGCGGTTCAGCTCCTCCGTGGCGACTCGTCAGGCGTCGCGGCGCATCTCCAAGGTCTCGCACAGCATTCGCCCGACGAAGTGGCCTACTTCAGCGCGCTCGCCGAAACCGCCGGTCGCAACCGGCTGTATCGCGAGGCAGCCGGCTTCGCACGACGCGCTCTTCAGGCGGACAGCACAGACGCGCACGCGCTCGCACTACTCGGCAACAACTTGCTGCGCATCGGTGAAATGGCGCAGGGAAGAGCGAGCCTGGAACAGGCCTTCAAGCACAATCCGTACGACGTCTGGACGAAGAACACGCTCGACTTGCTGGATACGGCCCCGCAATACACCGAGGTGGCCGGCGAGCACGTGACGCTCGTCGTGGAGAAGAAGGACGCTGCCCTGGTCGCGCTGTATGCGCTGCCGCTCGCCGAGCGCGCCTTCAGCGACCTGGCGGCGCGCTACAAGTATCAGCCGCCCGGGAAGATTCGCATCGAATTGTATCGCGGCCACGCCGATTTCTCCGTGCGTACGGTCGGTCTCGCTGGACTGGACGCGTTAGGCGTGAGTTTCGGTCCCGTTGTGGCGCTGCTCGCGCCGGCCGCACGGCCGGCCGGCGAATACAACTGGGGCTCCACGCTGTGGCACGAATTGACGCACAGCTTCACGTTAGGCGTGAGCGGCAACAAGGTGCCGCGCTGGCTGTCTGAGGGGCTTTCAGTGCACGAAGAGCACCGTGCCGAACCGTCCTGGGGAGCCGACGCATCGCATGCCTTCCTGGCGGCGTTCACGGCGAATCGTCTCGTCCCCGTCAGTCGCATGAACGACGGCTTCATGCGGCCTGCCTATCCCGAGCAGATCGCGTTCTCGTACTACCAGGCCTCGCTCCTCTGCGAGATGATCGAGAAAGAGCACGGCATCGATGGCATTCGACGCATGCTCGCCGCGTACGCCGCAGGCAAGTCGTCCGACGAGGTGTTTCGGAGCGTCCTCGGCAGCGAACCGCCGGCTCTAGACAAAAAGTTCACGGAGTATCTGCGCGAGCGCTTCACCCGCGAGTTGATATCGCTGACAACGATTCCAACAACCGAAGGCAGCCAGTTACAGCGCTCTATGGAACGCGCGCGCGAGCTGCGGGAAAAAGGCGATACCAAAGGCGCGATCGAGGAGTTGATCCGGGCAAAGGGCCTGGCGCCGAAGCTGTCGGGCGACGGATCGCCGGCGTCGCAGCTGGCGGAGCTGTATGAGCAGAGCGGAGACAATCGCGCCGCGGTGCGCGAGCTGCTCGAGGTGGCAGCCGTGGACGAGGACGCCTATCGCAGCAACCTCAAGCTGGCATCTCTGACACGTTCGTTAGGTGACTCATCCAATGCGATCGCGGCACTCGACCGAGTGATGTATATGCATCCGTACGAGGCGACGACACATCTGGACCTGGCGCTGTTGAGCGAGGCACGGCGCGATTTCGATCGCGCGGTACGTGAGCGTCGCGCCGTCCTTGCGCTCGATCCCCCTGACGTCTTGGAAGCCCAGTATTCGCTAGCGGCGGCACTGTTTGCCGCGGGACGCCGCGCGGACGCGCGTAGTGAGCTTTTGCGTTTGCTCGACCGCGCACCACATTTCGAGAAGGCACAGGAGCTCCTGCTGAAGTTGCAGGAGACCCCTCCCACTCCGGAGTAACGAGGTCAACGTGGCGGTCCGACGCGTCGCACTAGCTGTGCTCGGCCTAACGATTGCGGCCACGGTTGTTGTCGCCCAGCAGTTCGGGGGACGCACCCGCAACCGCGGGCGCGACCCGCTGCCCAACGCGAGCTACGACGGACGCTACACCTTCTTTCGTGTGCGCTTCGAACCGTACACCGGTGGGCGTGATCTCAAGTGGGATCACGATTACCCGCGCGCCGAATCGCACTTCATGAAAATCCTGCGTGAGCTGACGACGATCAAGCCACGCTTCGATGGCGGCAACATCTACTCATTCGATGAGCCGGAGATGTTCAAGTATCCGATCGGCTATGTCTCCGAGCCCGGTTTCTGGACGCTCAGCGAGGCCGAGATCGTTGGGCTGCGCAAATACCTCGCGAAGGGCGGCTTTCTCATCTTCGACGATTTCGCCGACGCCTATGAGTGGCAAAACTTCGAGGCCCGGATGCGCGAGGTCATGCCTAACGCGAAGCTCGTGCAGCTCGACATCACGCATCCCATCTTCGACTCGTTCTACCACATCAAGTCGCTCGAGATGCAGCACCCGTATCGTGGCGTGATGGCCGAATTCTGGGGCATCTACGAGGACAACGACCCAAGTAAACGCCTCATCGCGATCATCAACTTCAATAACGACATCGGCGATTACATGGAATGGTCGGATGAAGGCTACATGCCGATCGAGCTTTCCAACGAAGCGTACAAGCTCAGCGTCAACTACGTCGTATACGCGCTCACGCATT
>DATBKN010000497.1:0-9542 GCA_036555845.1 Gemmatimonadaceae bacterium
GGTTTCGCCAGCGCAGGCTCGGCGAAGGAGAAACGGTCCGATGACTAGCACGCCCCCCCCACCCAATTCACCAGCGGGTGCCGGCTCGCAGCTTCACAGTCACGAAGTGAATTGTACGCGAGCGATGCAGCAACTCTGGGACTTCCTCGATCGCGAGCTAACCGACGAACAGATGGGCGCTGTGCGGCGGCACGTCGAATCGTGCTCGTCTTGTTTCCCCCACAAAGCATGGGCCGAGCATTTTCTCGATGCACTCCACTCGCTGCGCGATGAGAGGCTCATGCCTCCTGAGCTCAAAGCGCGCGTGATGGAGCAGCTCCGGGCCGCGGGTTACGCCGGTACCAGCAAATAGGGCTCGGCGAGGGTTGAAATAGCCCAGCTCCAGGCTACATTCTGCAATACCCCTAGGGGGTATCTGGTTAAAAGGGGGTCTGACCCCCTTTTGATGCCTGGAGAGTGCGATGGAGCAACTACGTCTGGAGATTGATGGAATGAGCTGCGGCGGCTGCGTCGCTGCGGTGCGCGCGGCGTTGAGCAGGGTTCCTGGCGTCCGCGTCGACGACGTGAGCATTGGGACGGCGACGATTGCGATCGATCCGTCACAGGCGAGCGTAGGCAGCGTGATCGACGCGGTGCAGGACGCGGGCTACGACGCTCGCGAGGCAGCCTAACGGCGCCGTCCGTGCTGCGGTCATGACAACGAGCACTCGACAAAAGCCGGGCGTCGAGTCAGGCGCCGAAGCTGATCGCCTAACGATTCCTGTTGGCGGGATGACATGCGCGGCGTGCCAGGCCGCCGTGCAACGCGCGTTGACGCGCACGCCTGGCGTTGTCGACGCGAATGTGAACCTCATGACGAACAGCGCGGCCGTGACGTACGACCCGCGCGTCGTCGAGCCGAACACGCTCGTCGAGCGCATCCGCCAGACCGGCTACAGCGCCGAGCTTCCGGCGGCCGATCGCGGAGCGGTGGCGGCGCAGCTCGAGCAGGACGATCAGCAACTGCGCGAGTACTTGGCCCTTCGTCGCAAAGCGATCGCAAGCCTCGTGATCGGCATGCTCGCGATGATCGTGTCGATGCCACTCATGGCTGCGGCGGCGCACTCGAGCGGACACGAGCTTGCCGATCCGGTGATGCGTTGGGCGATGACGGCGCTGGATCCCACGCTGCGGCGTGCGTTGCCGTGGCTTTACGCGATCGAACCCGCCGCGCTGGCGTGGGCGCTGCTGTTGACCACGTCGTTCGTGATGCTCTGGGCAGGGCGTCACTTTTATCAGCGCGCTTGGGCCGCTTTGCGACATCGCAACGCCAACATGAACACGCTCGTTGCGTTAGGCACCGGCGCTGCATTCGTCTTCTCGGCAGCCGCCACGCTATACCCGTCGTTTTTTGCGGCGCGCGGCGTCATGCCGGACGTGTATTACGAGGCCGTGATAATCATTATCGCGCTCGTGCTCCTGGGGAACGCCCTGGAAGCGCGAGCGAAGACACGGACGTCTGCGGCTATTCGCCGGCTGATCGATTTGCAGCCCGAGTTCGCTCGCGTCGTGCGCGGCGAATCCGACGTCGACGTTCCGATCGCCGAGCTGCGCGCCGGCGACGTGATTCTCGTGCGGCCAGGCGAGCGCATTCCCGTTGACGGCGAGGTCATAGACGGCGCGAGCGCGGTGGACGAGTCAATGCTGACTGGTGAGGCGATTCCTGTAGCGAAGCAGCGGGGGGATCGCGTGATCGGCGGCAGCGTAAATGGCAGCGGCGCCTTCCGCTATCGCGCGACGACGTTAGGTGCCGACTCGGTGCTGGCGCGCATCGTCACGCTCATGCGCGAGGCTCAGGGCTCTCGCGCGCCGATTCAAAACCTGGCGGATCGCATCAGCGCCGTCTTCGTGCCGGTCGTCGTTGCGATAGCCGTCGTGACGTTCGTCGTGTGGTATTTCGTGAGCGATTCCGGCGGTGCCGTGCGTGCGCTGACGGCTGCTGTCTCGGTACTCGTCATCGCCTGTCCCTGCGCGATGGGATTGGCGGTGCCAACAGCTGTCATGGTAGCAACCGGACGCGGTGCCGAAGCGGGACTCCTGATCAAAGGCGGCGACGCGCTGCAGCGCGCTGGTTCTGTCGACACGATCGTGCTGGACAAGACCGGCACGGTAACAGCAGGCAAACCAAGCGTCACTGAAGTGGTAGCGCTTTCGGCGAAGTTTGACGAAGCCTCATTGCTTTCGCTGGCAGCGTCGCTCGAGCGCCAGTCGGAGCATCCGCTCGCGGCGGCGATCGCGCAGGCCGCCGTCGAGCGCGGCCAGCGCCTAACGCTGCCAGACTCGTTCCAGTCGGAGCCTGGGCGTGGCGTGAGCGGCGTTGTGAACGGACGCGCTGTAGTCGTCGGCGGCGGGGACTGGCTCGTCAGTCGGAGCATCGACATCACGCGGGCCGACGCTTTGGCGTTCGAGCTTGCCGCACGGGGGCGCTCGATTGTCTACGTCGGCGTAGACGGCGAGCTGGCCGGGTTGATCGCGGTGAGCGATCCCATCAAGGCCACATCGCGTGCGGTCGTTGACAAGCTTCGCACGTTAGGCTTGGACATCGTCCTCCTGACAGGCGATCACGAGCGGGCGGCTCGCGCAGTGGCACAGGCGGCCGGGATCGAGCGAGTGATCGCCGGTGTCTCGCCGGCAGGGAAGGCCGAGGCAGTGCAGCGGCTGCGCGAGCAGGGGCACATGGTCGCGATGGTCGGCGACGGGATCAACGATGCCCCGGCGCTGGCGCACGCCGACGTCGGGATCGCCATCGGCTCTGGCGCGGACATCGCCATCGACGCGAGCGACGTGACGCTGATGCGCGGCGACCTGCGCGGTGTCGCCGACGCGATCGTTCTGTCGCGCCGCACAATGCGCATAACGAAGCAGAACCTGTTCTGGGCGTTTGCCTACAACAGCATCGGGATTCCGGTCGCTGCGGGGGCATTGTACCCCGTATTTGGTATCCTGCTCAGTCCGATACTCGCGAGCGCGGCCATGGCGCTGAGCTCCGTAAGCGTCGTCTCCAACTCACTGCGCCTGCGGCGCGTGCGGCTTGCCTAACGAAAATGACTGACAGCTCACATTCTGAACACACGGCCGCCTGCGGCTGCGGGGTGCCGGACGCCGAAGGACGCAAGGCCGTGGCCGTCGATCCCGAGGCGAAGTCGCGCAACCTGGTGCGCTTGCGGCGCATCGAAGGACAAGTCCGCGGTCTGCACAAGATGGTTGAAGAGGATCGCTACTGCGCAGACATCATGACGCAGATTTCCTCAGTCCAGGAAGCGCTGCGCGCAGTTGGGCGCGAGCTGCTGCGCAATCATCTACGGCATTGCGCGTCTGCTGCAATTCGCAGCTCGGACGGCGAGGCCAACGCGATGTACGACGAGCTTGTCGACCTGTTCTATCGTGCAGGCCGATAAGCGCGCCTCCGTGCAAGACAGCGACTCGTTAGGTCAACAGCTGAACACATCGCGGACGCAAAGAAAACAGAGAGAACGCGGAGGACTACAACCTCTTTGTGAACCACGTCAAAGGCAAAGCACGCGTGCGCACTTTGAGTAGTAGTTGATGTTCTCGGTGACCTCGCCCGTTTCTCAGCGTGCTCGATGTCAAGCTTTTTGGATCCCCGACTCGTCGGTTCGGGATCGCGCGAACAGCTCGCGGCCTATGCACCAGAACGCCGCCGCGTAGACAAGCACTCCGCACACTGCCGTAAACGCCACCAGGGTGTTTGGCGTGTATCCACGTGTTAGGCGCACCAACGCTTCTCCCGCGAGCCCGATGAAAATGAGCGCGCTTGGCAGCATCGCGGCGAGTGCCACGAGCAGCTGCCATCCGCGCGCGTGCGCGACCCAGAACAATCCGAGCTGAAAGAGCGCGCCGATCGTCAGCGCCCGTGCCAGGAGCACGACGAACGTGAGCCTCGGGGTGCCCTGCAACCCGAGCTGCACGAGGAGCGCGGCTGTCGCCAGCGCAAGGAGAACCGCCGCTACGCGCAAGAGCCGGCGTTGCATGGGTTAGGCTGTGCTGCGTTCAACGTATCCGCGATCCGCCCATGGCACCGTGATCCAGCCACCGGCCAAGGCGACCAAAGCAAGCGCGCGCACGGATGGCGGCGGCGGCGAGAAGGGCCCCATCGCCCCCAGGGCCGTCACCACGAGCACCTGGCACCACAGCGCCAGCACGGCAACGCAACTGCGTGCCAGGCGCGTGCGCAGGTAGATCGTTAGGCACGCGATCCACAGCAGCCCCTCGACCAGCATGGTCGCCGGAATCGCATGCCATAGGCCGAGTCCGAATTTCGTGGCTGCGGCGACGAACCAGCCTAACGAGGTCTTCTGGCTCGCCCGCCTTCCCGCCAGCGCGACCGCCAGGTGACCAACGACCATGAGTGTCGGAAACGAGCGAAGTATGGGATCGTCAACGGCGTTTACGCCTTTCACGCCTTTGGGCACTTATACGGTTTTACGCGGTTGACGACCTTAACGCCAGCGCTTGGGGCACTGTTTGACGTTTCTGCTTCTTAACCCGTGCCGCGGTCGACGCTCTGGGGTGACCGTCACATGATTGCAATCCAGCGTCCGAGCAGCCTAACGCTGCAAGTTGTCTCCGTGCAGTCCGGTGATGAGCCGCTCCAGCGTGGCCGGATTCACCGGCTTGGTGAAATGCTGATCGAAGCCGGCTTCGTCGGCGCGGCGCTTGTCGTCGTCCTGACCCCATCCGGTCAATGCCACGAGCACCATCCCCGCGCCCCAGCGCTGGTCGCGAATGGCTCGCGCGACATCATAGCCGTTCAAACGCGGCATGCCGATGTCCAACAGGACGACATCCGGACGAAAGGCCGACGCCTCTTCCACAGCCTGAACCCCGTCGTGCACGGTGCGCACTTCGTTTCCCATCATGCGCAACAGCATGCTCATGCTCTCGGCTGCGTCTCGATTGTCATCCGCCACGAGAATGCGGCAGCTCATGTGAGAGTGAGAGCGTATACCGTCGTTTTGCAGTTTGCGAGGCGACTTGCGCGCCGGAACGATCGGCAAGCGCGCTATGAACTCACTTCCCTTGCCGGGCCCGTCGCTGCGCGCTTCGACGGTGCCGCCGTGCAATTCGACGAGTCGCTTAACGAGCGTGAGGCCGATCCCAAGCCCGCCCTGTGACTTCTCGAGCGAACGATCCACTTGCGCGAACATGTCGAAGACCGTGGACAGCGCTTCTGCCGGAATGCCCACGCCAGTGTCACGGACGGCAATGACGATGTCGCCGCCATCACGCGACGCAGTCAGCCAGAGACGGCCGCCGCGATCTGTGTATTTCGCCGCGTTGTTCAGCAGGTTCGAGAACACCTGCGCCAGGCGCATGGGATCGGCGTCGAGGTACACTGGGTGTGGCGGCAGCGAGACCGTCAGCGAATGTCCCGCCGCTTCGATGAGCGGTCGGGTGGTATCGACGGCATTGCCGATGACGGCGGCGAGGTCGACGCGTTCTTTGCGCAGATCCAGCTTGCCCCTCGTTATGCGGCTCACGTCGAGTAGATCGTCGATCAGTCTCACCATCTGCTTGAGCTGACGCTCCATCATCGAGCGCGCTTGTTCGATGGCGGCGCCGTCATCATCGGCCAACTGCATGATGTGCAGCGCGTTGCGGATTGGGGCGAGCGGGTTGCGCAGCTCGTGCGCCAACGTCGCCAGGAATTCGTCCTTGCGGCGATCGGCGTCGCGCAGCTCCCGGATGAGCCTAACGCGCTCGTATGCAGCCGTCACATAGTGGCAGATCGTCTGCAGGAACTCCACTTCTTCCGCATCGAAGCGGTCCCGCTGCCGGCTGGCGAAAGACAGAGTGCCAAGCAAGCGACTCTCGGCAATCAGCGGAAAGCACGCGTAGACGCGCATGCCATACGTTTTGAGCGATTGCACGAGTGGATCGTCCGAGCTCTGAAGCTCGGAGCAGACGTACGGCTGGCGCCGCGAAGCGACGAATCCACACACCGACTCGCCGATGTCCAGACGTTCGATGGCGCGTGCTTCTTCTGTCAAGATGCCATCGAAGGACTCGAGCCACAGCGTATCGGCGGCGTCGTTGAGCATGTAATTGAAATAGCTGTCCAATCCAAAATGCGGAGCGATCTTCGCGAACAATGCGTGCATCATCGCGTCCGGTTCATCGGTGGACAGCAAAACGGCCGCCGCCTCTCCCAGCAGCCGCTGGCGCTCGCTCTGATTCCGCAGCGTCGCTTCCGCACGCGCGAGGTCGACGAATTGATCACGCAGCTCGTACTGCCGTCGTCGCGCGCGTATGGCGCTGCGCACCGAGCTGACCAGCGTCGTTAGGCGAACCGGCCGTTCCAGCACGGTGATGTTACCGAGCAGCTCGATGGCCCACGCCGCGGCTGCAGAGTCGGCGCCCGCACTCGACAGCAGAATGATTGGAAGATCTGACCAGGGCGGCTGACGACGAAGCGCCTCCAGCAACGTTGGAACATCTGTCGCCACGAAGACTTCATCGGTCAGGAGAATGGCGGCAACAGACTCGTCGATGTCGGACGCGAGTGCCGTCAGGTTCTTGAAGATGGATGTCTCGACACCCGCCTCTTTCAGGATCACTCCACTTAGCCCCGCGTCCGCGCTGGTGGGAGCCAGCACGAGCACGCGCTCACTGCTTGCCGGCATCGCTGCGACTCAACGCGCCCAACTCCGACGCGCGATTGCCCACGAGGTGCGGTGTACCCGTGAGAATCCCCTGAAATGCTAGAATCGGCTCACCGACGCTGATGCCGTCGTTGAATTGCAGCTCGCGAATCGTCCGCTCGTGCCGGCCAGTCCGTTTCTTGACGACGGAGATCGCCTGGCGAATTTCACCGAACGCTTCGAAATAGCGCAACAGCAGCACGGTATCCGCCAGATAGCTGGCGTCGATCCCCGGCGTGTCGCCCAGAAAACCATGCTGTGTCAGGACCAGCATCGTCGTCACGCCGCGCTGGCCGAGATACGTCAACAACTCGTGCAAGTGCAGCGTGAGCATGCGATCGCTCGGCATCGCATTGAGATAGCCCGTTAGGCTGTCGAGTACGATCAGCGACGCGCCGTCGACTTCCACGGCGTGGCGCACGAGATGACTGAATTCGCCGGGTGACAGCTCGGCCGGATCCACCTGGCGCAGGGTCACCATCCCCGAATCGACAAGCGGCTGAATGCGTATTCCGAGGCCCGCTGAGCGCTCGAGCAGCGTGGCAATCGACTCGTCGAATAGGAAGAACGCGCTCTTCTCGCCGCGTTCAGCGGCAGCGGACACGTATTGCGTGGCGAGTGACGATTTGCCGCAGCCCGATGGGCCCATCATGAGCGTGCTCGTCCCCTTGGCCAGTCCACCGCCGAGCAGCGCATCCAGTTGCTTGATGCCGCTTTCAATCGATTCCCGCGCGTACACCGTCCTGTGCTCCGCAGCCACGAGGCGCGGAAAGACCTGCAGGCCGCCCTTGCGAATGGCGAAATCGTGCGAGCCCTCGCGATACGAGCAGCCGCGCAGCTTCCTCACTTGCAGCCGGCGGCGCAGGGCGCCGTATTCGGCCGGAACGCTGTCCAGTGATACGACGCCATGCGCGATGCTGTGTAGCTGCATGTCGCTCTGCGTGCTGGTGCGATCATCGATGAACAGGACCGTCGACTCGTGACGCGTGAAATGCTGCTTGAGCGCGAGGATTTGTCTCCGATAGCGCAACGGATGTTCGGCCAGCAGCCGCAGCTCCGAGAGCGAGTCGAAGACGAGACGCGCCGGATTGATGCGGCGCGCTTCGGCGAGGACGGTCTTGGTCGTCTCAGCCAACTCCACCTCTGACGGATGGAACATCGTATACCGCGAGTCTGGCGTTAGGCTTTCTTCCGAGGCGATGATCTCGAGGATGTGAATGCCGTCCAGCTGCCATCCGTGCGAAGCCGCCGAGGCCACCAGCTCCGCTTTGCTTTCCGACAGCGACACGAACATCACCGGCTCGCCGCGACGCACGCCCTCCAACAAGAATTGCAGCGCCAGCGTCGTCTTTCCCGCGCCCGGATCACCCTCGATCAGGTACACCCTGTGAGGGATGAGCCCACCGCACAGCACGTCGTCGAAACCGGCGACACCGGTGGCGATGACGTTCGTTTCCTGCGCGCCAGTTTCGTTCATTTTTTCCGTGGGCCGTGAGCTAGTTGACCGACCTGTAGCAAACTGCGTGCTCTTGAGCACGCCGACCCTGGCGGGCTCGACTCTATTGAGCCACTGAAGGCTGCACATCGCGGCCGCAGTGTTTACACACCTTGGCTCGCGCGAGAATGCGCTCGGCGCAATACGGGCAGTCTCTTTCTTCCCGCGGACCGCTTTCGTTGGCGGGGGCCGGAGCGGCCATCACACCTCGTGCCTCGCCCGCTGCGCTAACCTGTCCTTGAACCTGGCGGCGGAATTCCAGCGGGCGCGCGATGTTGGGGAAGGGCTCCTTGGTTCCGCCGGTCCCAGTCACGGTGATCGTGCCGAAGCCAAACAGGCGGCCGAGGATGCCTTGTTCGACGCCTATTCCTTCGACCTTGCCCAACATCGTCTCGAGTGTTCGCCGCTTGATGAAGCCGACCTTGATGATCACGCGCTTGTCGGTGACTGCGAATTCGGAGGAGCGATACCTGACGAGTGTGATGAGGAACGGGATGGCGCCTAACAGGAGCAGGGCCACGCCGAGCCAGGCGATACTAGCTGCAAAGGCGAACACGGCTCCGGCGATTGCCAGCAGCGCAAAGAGAACGGGCAGAATGAAGATGAGTTTGTGCAGGTGGACGCGATACTTCACGCGCTCGCCGGGCAGCAGCTGGTCCTCGACATAGCCCATCGTCAATTCCTCTCGTTAGGAACGACGTTGCTGCGCAAGCCTAACGCAGTTGATCGCTCATCCAGCCGCGCCGCGCGAACAGCCAGCCCCGCATCGCATCGACTTCGCCGTCATAAGACCCGGTGACTACGCGGTTCGGCCACACATACGTATTGAGGATCGGCCAGCGCTCGAAGTTCTTCGCTTGAACTGTATGAAGGAAGGACGTGCGCTCCGTGATGTAGTCGCCAAGCTTGTTGAGCGAGTTGTCAGCGACCAACTGGTTCCAACGCGCCTTTACTCGGGCAGCAAAGACGGGGTCCTGAAACATGATGGAGAACCATGGCGCTGTGCGGATGTGCCAGCCCTGGATTTTGTCGGCGTTGTCGTAGTTCACGTTCCCCATCGCGAGATCAAAGTCCCACACTGGACCAAATGTCAGCTTCCCGCCGCGTTTCTTGTACAAGAATGTCGAGAGGCGAAGGTTGCCATCGACGTTCTTGAAATACTCGTTGAGGATGTAGTAGCTGATCGCTGACTCGACGTCGATGTAAGCCGCGTAGCCCGTCTGCGGATCGGCGAACTGTGGGCTGAACAGCACCGAGTCAATTTTTGCGATGTAGCTCGTGATGTAGGCTCGCTGCTTCGCCCACGCGGGATCGTTCAGCGTCTCGGGATTCGAGAGGCAGAAGAT
>DATBKN010000498.1:0-24104 GCA_036555845.1 Gemmatimonadaceae bacterium
TCATCGGCTCACTCGTGTGCGCCGAGCTGGCATCCACGTTCACACGAAGCGGCGGTGTGTATGTGTATCTCAGCGAAGCCTTCCACCCTGCAATCGGTTTCCTGTGGGGCTGGGCGATGCTGCTCACGATGCACTCCGGCATCATCGCCGCGATCGCGACGGTCTTCGCTCGTTATGTGGGCTTTTTCGTACCGCTGGGGACCGCCGGCAGCCGCATCGTCGCCGTCGGAGTGATCCTCGTTCTCTCGGCGGTGAACTACGTTGGCGTTCGGCATGGCGCCCGGCTGCAAACGCTGTTCACGGCCGGCAAGGTCCTCGCCGTGCTGCTCATCGTGTTCATTGGATTTCTGCTCGGCGGGCGCGTGGAGCAGCACTTCGTCGGATCGACAACGGCCCAGGGAGAAACGTTAGGCGGGTTCCTCCGCGCCATGGTCGCCGGACTGTTCACGTACGGCGGTTGGCACATGGTGACGTACAGCTCCGAGGAAACTATCGATCCAGCCAAGACGATCCCGCGCGCGCTCATCATCGGCACGCTCGCTGTAACCGCGGCCTATATGGCGATGAACGCCGTGTACCTCTACGTCCTCCCGCTGGACAAGGTCGCCAGCTCCACGCGCGTCGCGGCCGATCTCGCGGATGTTCTCCTTGGCTCGGGCGGAGCGGGCGTCATGTCGGCGATCGTGATCTTCTCGACGTTCGGCGGCCTAACGGGCATCATTCTGACCGGCCCGCGCGTTTACTACGCAATGGCCCAAGACAAGCTCCTCTTCAGCTGGCTCGGCGAGCTGCACCCGCGCTATGGAACGCCGCATCGTGCGATCATTTTGCAAGCGGTTTGGTCATCTCTCCTGGTCGCGACCGGAACGTTCCGCGCTTTGTTCACGCGAGTGGTTTACACCGAATGGCTCTTCTTCGGTTTGCTTGCCATTGGAATGATTTTGCTTCGTCGGCGCTCCGGCATAACGCGGCAGTACAGCATGCGTGGGGCGCCGCTCCTGCCGATCATCTTTGCTTTGTCGTCGTTCGCGATCGTTGTAAACACGGTACGCTCACAGCCGAAGGACGCGTTGATCGGCCTAGCACTGGTCGTTGCTGGTTGGCCGATTTATGTCTTCTGGGCACGCCGTAACGCGGGCAGTTCCTCCGACCTCCGACCCCAGACCTCAGACCTCTAGTCTCGTGATCATCGACGTCCACAATCATTACTATCCCCCTGCTTTCATCGACGCGCTGCGGAAAGGTCCCAGCGTGATAACGGTCGAGGAGGACGCGGAAGGGAACCCTGTCCTCGTTTCTCCCGGAGACAAGAACTTCGCGGTGCGCGGGCATCGCGACATCGCCTATCGCGAGCGCGCCATCGTCGCGGCCGGCGTGGATATGCAGGTGATTACGCTCACCGCGCCGGGCACCACGATGGAAGCTCCTGAACGCTCCGCGCAGCACGCGAGGCTCGTGAATGACGCCTTGCTGCAGATCAAATCCGAGCGACCGAACCGCTTCACCGCGCTGGCCACGCTTCCGCTGAACAACCCCACGGCGACGCTCGAGGAGTTCGATCGGGTGATGTCGTTAGGCTTCAAGGGCGTGATGGTATATGGGAATGTGAATGGCGTCGCCTTGCACGACGAGCGTTACTGGCCGCTGTGGGCGCGCGCAAACGATGCCGGCGCGATCGTGCACATTCATCCCAACTACCCGGCCGGCGTCGAGGCGATGCAGGAGTATTGGCTCATGCCGCTCGTCGGCTTCATGTTCGATACCACGCTCGCCGCGGCCGGGTTGGTCTTTAGCGGCGTTGTCGTGCGCAATCCGCGGATTCGTTGGGTCCTCGGCCATCTCGGCGGCGCCATTCCATATCTCGCCGAGCGGCTCGATCGCGGGTTCGAAGCCTATCCGGAGTGCCGCGTGCACATCGACCGGCCGCCTAGCGAGTACCTCAAGAAGTTCTTCTATGATACGGTCAACTTCGACGCGAACGCCCTGCGTCTTGCAGTCTCGTTCGCAGGACCCGGACAATTACTTGCCGGGAGCGACTATCCGCATCTCATCAGCAGCATGGCCAAGATGCAGGAGAGTATCGCCGCTATTGGATTGAGCGCGGCTGACACCGCGCGCATTCTGGGCGATAACGCGCAGAAGTTGTACGGTATTGCCGACTCCTAACGAACCACGAAACAACTTCACGCGTCGCGGTCAGCGTCGACGTCCCACCCTGGATCGGACGGCAATACCTCAACTAACCGATCCTTAACGCCTCAGTCGGCTCGATACCTAACGCGCGCCGCGTCGGGACAATGCACGCGAGTGCGCACACTCCCATCATGAGCACAGCGTACGCGATGATGAACGCCGCTCCCGTCGGCCACAGCGCGCCGCGCATCACGCCAAACGAAAACGCCGTTACCAACACGCCACCGACGGTGATGCCAAGACCAACCTGGGCCAGCGGCCGACGGAAGATCGCTGACACGATACGCCGCGGATCCGCGCCTAGCGCAACACGGATGCCGATCTCACGCGTGCGCCGCGACACCGTGAACGACATCACCGCATAAATACCGGTCAACGAGAGCAGTAGTGCGACCGCGCTTACAAGCATCGTCAGCCGGAACCAGAAAGCGAGAAACTGCAAGTCCGCGTTGGTGACTTCGTTCAGCGGCATGGCGTTGTAGACGCGCAGCGCGGGGTCCGTCTCGAGAGCAGTCTGTCGCAACCGTGGAATGAACGACCGAGGGTCGCCACGTACGTGCACGGCGATATGTGTGTACGAGACGGCACTGCGCGCCACGGGGTAGTAAATCCCTGCACGGCCATATCCGGACTTCATGCCAAGGTTCTTGGCGACACCGATGATTTCGAACCACGGCTCCGGCTCCGCGTTAGGGTTCGCGGAGTTATGCGACGTGACGCGCCGCACACGTCGCCCAATTGCATTGCGTCCCTGCAGCAGCGAATCGACGAAAGTCGCATTGACGATCGCAACCGGCGTACCGAGATCCGACGTAGAAAAACGCCGACCGGCGATGAGCGGCGTACCAAGTTCGTCGAAGTAGCCTACATCGAGCGACGCAACGGCCACTCGGTGGCCGAGCGCGGAGTCCCGCGGTGCGATCGCACCGCCATCCACTTCGATCTGCTGCCATTCGTGCGACATGAGTGGCAGTCGGTCGGCGAAGGTTACGGCGACCACGTTCGGATCGCTGCGTAACCTGCGCTCCACTTCTGTGATCGTCGCTGCAAACCTGCCACCAACGGCGGCCGATGAATCGTTAGGCGCCGGCGAGCGACCCTGAGCGACGACGAGCCGTGCCGCCAGATATTCGTGCGCAGGAATACCGGCCTCGATGCTCCGCACCTGCACTGCATCCCGTCGCACGTAGAACGCGACCGCAGGAAAGGTGACTGTGACCGCAACCTGCATCACGATGATCGCCGTCCAGATACCGCCGAATCGTATGCCACCGCCACCTCCAGCGGTGGCCTGCCGCAGCTGCGCACCGACGCCGCGCGTGATTTTGAGGGCAGGTATGACTCCCGCGATCACCGCCCCTAACAGCGCGAGCACGCTGGAATAGAGCAACGTGCTCGGTGCGAGCGTGGGATCGAACCAAAATGGAAGCTGCCGCTCCGTAATTCCCTCGATCGCGCCCAACCAACCCTCCAAACCGAAGCTCGCCGCGGCCAGCCCAATGATTGCGGCGATGCCGCCGAGCACCAGCGCCTCGGCGAAGAGCTGGGTAATGATCCGCGCTCTGCTCGCACCGAGCGCCGTTCGTACGATGATCTCGTTCTCTCGCGTGGCCGCACGCGCGAACAACAGCAACGCGACGTTGCCACAAATCAGCATCAACAACAACGCGAGAAAGACATCCACCAATCCGAAGGCGGCCGATTCCAATAGCGATATGTCGACCACGGATCGCGCATAACGCATAACCTGCGGGCGCAGATGTTCGTGCGTCTTGGGATACTGTCTGGCTGCGCGCTGGCCGATCGTCGTTAGTTCGGCATTTGCCGCGTCCATCGTCGCGTCAGGAGCGAGGCGGCCAAACACCTGAAACGCGGGCCTGACTCCAACGTCCAGGTCTGTCGGATAAGATCCCGCGCCGCGTTCATGGTCCATAGCATTCAGTCGCAGTGGCACCCAGAGCTGATGCGCCACGGGAAACTCGAAGCCTTGGGGCATAACGCCCACGACCGTGCTGGCCACGCCGTTCAGCTGGACGCTGCGGCCCACAACGTTGGAATCGCCGGCAAAGCGTCGCTGCCAGACGCCGTAACCGATTACTAAGACGTTAGGCGCGCCAGGTGCTTCATCCGAATTGATTAGCGTTCGACCGAGCAGCGGCGGCACCCGCGTAAGACGGAACCCTGACGCGGTCATCTCGGCGACCTGGACGGGCTCGCCCAGTCCCTCGCGTGTGATCAGGTTAAGCTCCACCGTGCGCGCAGCGCCGAGATCGACAATCGAGCGAAGCTCGTCGCGCCAGCTCACGAAGTCGTGCAATACACGCGGGTCGACTGTACTTGACGCTGCGTTCCAGTTGCGCAGGGCCACGACGCGATCGCCTTCCGGCAGTGGTAACGTCGGATTCACCACTTGGCGCACGAACTCGAACGCCCCGGCGCCGGCCCAGATCGCGAACGCCATGGCGAAGCCACCGACCAGCGTCAGCCATGGGTACCTGACGAGCATTCGAAAACCGAGCTTGAAGTCGAGCCAGGAGAACCTGATCTGGTCTACGCGGCGCAGGCCGCGAGATGCGCGTCCCTGATCCTTGTACTCCTCTGTGCTGCCGAACTCGATCCGTGCCCGCCTAACGGCTTCGGTCGGGGTCAGCCCGCGGCGTAGCAGATCCTGCGCTCGCAACTCCAGATGCAGCCGGAACTCTTCGCTCATGTCCGCTTCGACGTCCGGCCGACGACGGATGCCCTGCCATATCGAGCGAATACGAGTTATGACTCCACCGAACATTATGTCTCCCGCGGAGTGGCAGCGAGCGAGCGCGCGATAGCGTCCGCGAGTCGGTTCCAGCTCAGCGTCTCTTCGCCGAGTCGGCGCCGTCCGAGCATCGTTAGGCGGTAGTACTTGGCTCTGCGGTTGTTTTCCGACGTCCCCCAGTCGCTGGCGATGAGCCCCTGATGCTCCAGCCGATACAGCGCGGGGTAGAGAGCCCCCTGCTGGATCTGCAGCGCCCCGCCGGAGATCTGCTCGATGCGAAGCAGGACGCCGTAGCCATGGAGCTTGCCGAGCGAGACTGCCTTGAGGATCAGGAGATCCAGCGTCCCCGGGAGTACTCCTGCCTGATCTGCCACGTCTTCTCCTATATAACTTAGGAGAAGGTTACAGGGCGCTCTCCTAAGCTGTCAAGGAGAGACTGTACGAGCCCGCCCCGCCTGCCATGGAGCGACGACCCTCACCTCATCAGTAGCCACGGCCAAGTGCGAGTGCGAGGTGGCATGCACAACCACGGCTAAACAAGCGTTCAGCCGTCCAGTCAACTAGCGTTTAGCCGGCGCACATCGTCTCAGGACGCGTCTCCGCGCCGCTCGTCTTCGCCGGCTACCGCATCAGCGCGTCCACGTTAGGCTACGACGATCTCGCCGGAACGACGGCTCACATCGACTCACTGCAACCAAAGGACGTGAGGATCCTGACGTTGCGCACAAAGACCGCGCGGCGCGCCTGTGGCCGCGACCCAATACTTCCAGATCGAATCGCGACCGCTCAGCCGCAATCAGAATCGAGGTGTCTAGGACGATTTGCGCGGATCACGAAGAGGCGGAATAGCAGCGCGAGCCCCTCGAGATCGCGCGCCCATGCGTCAGCGTCCTCAGCGCTCAGGCGAGGTCTCCGGCTCCAACGCTCGAGGAACTCATGAGCCGGCACTCCGCTTGGGGCGACGGGGGCCATATGCGCTACCGGCACGCCGTTCTTGAGCAGCACCGTCGTCTCCTGCCGATAGTATGCGCGGTTGACGAGATCAGCGAAGTTGCGGGCGGCTTCAGTGACGGAGACCCTGCGCGTCTTAGGCGTCATGGTAGAATCATATAATCTGATTTTACGGATTCAGTGGTCGTCGCGAAGGGTCGGGCTTGGCCATAGCTTAGCGGCGCGCGTCATCATTCCGTCCTCCGGTGGATCACCCTTATGTCTGACTTGTTGCGTTTTGCACTGCGTGTTCCGCTTCTGATCACCAGCATCGCTGTCTGTGCGGGGCCCATGCTTGCGCAGGAGCGCGCGCCGAATAACGACGCCATCACCGCGGCCAAGCTACGCGCTGACCTCATGTTCCTCGGCGGCGACAGCTTCCGCGGCCGTCTCACCAACACGCCGGAGAACAACCTGGCGCTGGAATGGGTGGCGTCACGCTTCGAGGCCTTCGGTCTCAAAGGGGCCGGCACCGGCGGATCATACTACCAGCCATATAACCTCATCACTACAACGTTAGGCGACGGCAACGAGCTAGCGATCGCGACGGACGGCGCCCTCACGCGCTACACGGTCGGCAGCGACTTTTATCCACATCGCCACAGCGTGTCCGGCCGGGTCTCGGCGCCGGTTGTCTTCGCCGGCTACGGCATCAGTGCGACAACGTTAGGCTACGATGACCTCACGGGAGATCTCAAGGGAAAGATCCTGCTCGTCCTCGATCACGAGCCGGGCGAGAACGACTCGACGAGCCGTTTCGACGGCCTCGTGACATCGGAGTACGCCAATCAGCTCAAGAAGACCTTGGCCGCGCAGGAGAAGGGCGCTGTCGGCGTGCTGTTCGTTTCCGACGTTCACGCGCACCCGGGTCCGGAAAACTTCGACGGCGCCTCGCGATTCAACTGGCCGGCGCAACCGCCGCGCATCGAACGCTACTTGTTAGGTGCATGGGCCGACCGCGTGCGTATTCCGAGCGGTCAGGTGTCCGTCGCGCTGGCCGAGGCTCTCGTGCGCGGATCAGGCAAGTCGCTCACGGAGCTGTCCAAAGCGGCGGATAACCGCCGCGGCAATGCGCCGGTTCCCCTCACCGGAATCACCGCCACACTCAGCACCAACGTGAAGCGCAGCGTGGTTCGTGACCGCAACGTCGTCGCGATGCTGGAGGGGAGCGATCCAACGCTCAAAAGCCAATGGATCATCATCAGCGGTCACCCCGACCATGACGGCGCGCTCGGCGATCAGGTCTGGAACGGTGCGGACGACAACGGCTCGGGAACCGTCGGTCTCGTCGCGATCGCCGAGGCGTACGCAATGGGCGCGAAGGAAGGTCGCCGCCCTAAGCGCTCGATACTGTTTGCCGCGTTTAACTCGGAGGAACGCGGTTTGTTAGGCGCGTGGGCGTTCACGGAGGCGCCGCTCGTCCCATTACAGCAGATCGTGGCAGTCCTGAACATGGACATGATCGGCCGCAACGAGGAAGTGCCCGAGGCTGGTGGCGCGCGCTTCCGCGGCCTGCCGCCGCAAACCGCGGAGTCCAACAACAATTCCGTGACGTTGTTAGGCTGGACGCGCAGCCCGACTCTCACGAGCGCTGTCGAAAAGGCGAACGGCGCTTATGGGCTCATGCTCAAGAAGAACTACGATAACAACGTTTCGAACCTCATTCGGCGCAGCGACCACTGGCCGTTCATTCAGCGCGGCGTGCCAGGGATATGGTTCCACACCGGGCTACATCCTGATTATCACACGATTTACGACGATCCCGAGAAGATCAATTATCCGAAGATGGAGAAGATCGCACGGCTGGTGCACCAAGTCAGTTGGGACTTGGCGCAAGGCGGGGACCGTCCGAAGCTAGCTACTGACGACCAGTTGTACCCGTCAGCACTTCCAGAGCGTCGACTGCGGCACTAGTAAAGCGATGCCATCGTTAAACGGCACCTAACGCGCGAGCGTTAAGGTTGTCAACGTCGTTGAACTGTTTCCCGTCGTTGACGATCTTCACGCCCGCGCATAGGGCTCTGTTTAACGTTTCTGCTTCTTAACTGGTGCCGCTGTCGACGCAGTTGCCCTCCCACCCAAGCGCTGCTCTGGTCACCTAGCGCGAACCACTGCCCGATGCGCGCTCCAGGCTACTGCGCAGCTCGAACAAGCCGATCGTAAACGGATCGAGTCCTTTCGCCGACGCTTGCAGCAACAATCCCGCGTAAGGCACACGGCCCGTCGGCACACTCCCGCTCGCCCACGCATTCACGCGCGTCTGCCACATCGCTCCTGCCGCGTGCTCTTTCGGCTGGTCCGTCACGGCGACGAAGCCGAACGCCGGATTGAGCACCACGTCCTCGTACTCGAACCAGGTGCCTGACGAGTCTGTCCGGAACGCATCGACGACCACCTTCCATTTGCCCGCCGCGGGATTCGCCAGCATCACCGACTCGTCGCCAATGCCATCGGCGTCCGCTTTGGACGGTACGCATTCTTTCCCGGTACAGTCGAAGAGATAAAGATCCAGATCTGCCGACGGGCTCGCACCGCGCACGCGCGCGACGAGCGCTGTGGACCCAGGCGGTACATCGATCTCATACAGCCGCTCCTGGGTTTGGCGCAGCTGCGCGCGATCGCGTCGCGCCGTCCCGAGCGGCTGACTCACCGCCGCGCCAGGAAATGCCCCCATGCGGTTCGTGATCTGGACCTCGAGCGCAGCGCTGCGCTCCGATCCACCGTCGAGAGCGTCGAGCCCATTGCCACTTGCCACGCCAATGTCGGCACCGAGTGCGGTAACCGTGAGTGTTACAGCCGTTGATGGCACAGCCGCATTCTTCTTCGCCTGCTGCCAATCGAATGACCGTGTGTCGTCAACATCCTGCAGCCTGACTTCCCAAACCCCGGGCGTCGGATCGAGAATCGTGTACGTTCGTTTTCCTGTCGTATCCGGCTGTCTCAATCCACTTACGTTGCGGGCATCGGGGCGCGTGATCGCGACCGAAACACGCCGCTTCGAGGACTCCACGTCAACGCGAAGCGTCGAGACACCTTCGGGCACGCGATAGTACAGGTGGCTCATCCCCGGCCGCGGCACCTCGAGCTTCTTCTCGGACTTGAAGCCGCTCGCGGCCAACAACGGTTCGGCGGCGACGATCGTCGCCTGCGTGCGATACTCGAATCCGGGAGAGCTGGGACTGTCCAGTGTGAGAAGCGCCGTGTGCACACCAGCAGTAGTCGGAGCGATGCTCACAGTGAGCGGTACCGCGACGTTGAGCGGCAGCGAGAGCGACTGCGCCGATGAGAACGTTCCGTCATTGCCGACCCAGCCTAACGCGAAGCTCATGGGGCCACGCGGCCCCGACGTTCTCGTGAACGTGATCGTGCGCTCGTTACGATCGCCCGCGATCCAACCCTCGCGATCAAAGATCCCTACACCCTCGTCCGCAACAGCAAGCAACTTGCTCGAGGCATGCCTAACGTTCGCTCGACTTGTTATCGTGATCGCCGTACGCACAGTATCCAGCGCCTTCAGGATCTCCCAGGCACCTGCGACGTTCACGACGCCGTTGCCCTGCTTGTTCGCCGGCAGATGCGGCACCCACCGCGCCGATGTCATGAGAGCGTGGCGCAAGCGGTATGCATCGTACTTCACGTTCGATTGCTTGGCGGCGCTGATCAGCAGCGCGACGGCACCTGCTGTCGTTGGCGTCGCCGTCGATGTGCCACCGGCGATGTTGTAGCCAGGCGGAAGCTGCATCAGGCCCGGGATCGCGGTCCCTTCGACGAAACCGCGACCGGTACTGACATAGTTGGACGGCGCGATCACGTCAGGCTTGAGCGCACCGTTCCCCATCGGCCCGTAACCGCCTGTTATGAGAAGATTGTCGTCGTGCTCGACTTGCACGCCGTGATTCGCGAAAAAGTTCGCTTTGCTCTCGTGACCGCCTACCGAGATCGCGCCTGACGCGAGCGCGTAATCGTCGATGGCGGCGAGGACAGCATAGTTGTGCGTCGGAATGACGATCGGCTTGCCGTACTTCGCGATGAGACGTCCATAAATCACCGTGGCGACGAGCCGTCCGTCGAAGAGGAGATAGTTGCGCGCGATGTTCGAGCTCTGCTCCAGAAACACGACATCGACGGCGGGATGCTTGACCGCGCGCATCACTGCTTCGGTTTGCCCATACGCCGCACCGCCCTCGGCGACATTCACGATCTGTGCGCCAGGGGCCACCCCATCAAAACGACCGGCCGTTCCTCGACTCGCGGCCGCAGCGCCGATGACGAGCGATGCGTGACCAGCGACTCCGAGATTGAGCGCGACGAGTTTTTTCGTCGTGTCGATCTGCACGGCGAATCCCACTGACTCGCGCACAGGCGTCTCGGGTTTGTCTTTGCCGATGACGCCGAATTCCGGGCGCATCCGGAAATCGCTGAGCGCTTTTTCGTCACTGAAGTCCAGGTCTTGATCGCTGTCGACCCAGACATCGTTCGTGGCCGGATTCCACAACACGGCGAAGAGTCGGCTCGAGCCCTCCGGATTGCCGTCGCGATTTACGTCTTTCTCGATGCCTGAGCGCGATATCGAATCGAACACCGCCTCGTCCAGCGCGTCGATCTGAAAAGTCCCCGCGGAGGGAGCGACGTATGTCTTCCCCTTCCACGTTAGGCGGCGGCCGCCGTCTGCAGTCACAACATCCTTCATGCGCAGCCAGCGACCATCGTCTTCATCGTCGATATCGATGACGGTCTCGTAACCGATGATCTTGCGTGTGGACTTGCCGTCGATGGTCGTCGCCACCTGAAGCTCCGGGAGCAACGGATCCAGGCTCAAATCGATAATCGCGATTGTGGTCCCGCGGCCGTCGAACGTCGGATGCGCCTTGCGCCACTCGATGGCGTTCATGTCCGTGAGTGGATCGTAGCGATCGATGAGCGGCGTCTCCGGCAGCGTCGGCGGCCAGGTTTTCTTGATTGTGTCCGCCGGCAGCGCGTCAGCGGGTGCCGCGGGCATCGAGGCGGCACGGGTGGGCCCGTCGGCAAGGCCGAACGTTCGCGTTAGGCGGCTGATGGACATGTCCGTACTGTGCACCAGCGGGTCGCGCACGACGCGCTCGACGCTGTCCACGGGAACCCGCACGCGCAGATAATCCACGTCATCGTCGCGATAACGCACAGTCCCGCCGAGTTGGGTCACGAGTTTGGCAACTTTCGCGTTGGCGCCAGGCATCGAGGCGACGACGAGAAGGACCGTCGTATCGCCGCGCGCGCGCGCCGCGGCGATCTCGCCACGCGCATCCTTGAAGAGGAACGAGCGGCGCGGCGGGTCACTCGCGCGACGCTGAGCTGGGAGTACAGACGCTACGAGAGAGATCAGGCCGAACGATAAGGCGACGCGGCGCATATGCTCCTCGCTGGTGGAAACCTGGAATGCTGTCAGCTGCTGTCAGCCGTCGGCTGAGAGCTGTCGGCTGACAGCTTCAGTTACGGCAAAGCGTTTCACTCACGGAACCACTTTCCTCGGCTCGATCCGCACCACCCACAGCCCGCTGAGCATATCATTCACGAACACCAGCCCGTTCTTCACCACCGCGCCCCACGTCATCGTCTTGTTAGGCACGACCCCGTTCGGATCCGACGGCATGAGCTCGACGATCGTGCGCCCCTGCGCCTTGAGATCGCCGCGCAGCTCGCCGCCTACGTCGAACGCGTGGAAGCCCCCGTTGTACGCGCCGATGTACAGCGTGTCGCCTTCTGCCCATACGTTATGCACACCGCCGTACTCCGGCTCGTACCACGCCACCGACTTCGGCTTTTCGATGTCGCTCACATCGATCACTTGCAGCCGGCCGTACGCACGGATGCTGCCGACGTCCCACGTCCCGGTCGGAGCCGTCGGCGGGAAGACCTCGTCGGCGATGAACACGTAGTTCTTGTGCCGCCACGCCGTGTGCGTCCCGCTGATGAACCCAGGACCGTAATCCGCCGCCGCACCGGGATACAACGATTCCGCGTTATAGCGATAGTTGCTCACCAGCATCGGATTCGACGGCGATCCGCCCTTGATTCCGTTGCCGACGTCCAGGATCACGAGCCCATCGCTCCAATAGCTCACGTACGCAAGGCCGTCCTTGACGTCGATGTCGTGCAGCGATCGCCCCGCGCGCATCTCACGCGAGCGCCAGGCAGCGACCCGTTTTGGATTGTACGGATCGTTGATGTCGATGATGTTGAGATCGCCGGTGCCGCTATTCGTCAGGTAGACGTGCGTACCGAACTTCGGCTGCGTGAACACAAACGCCGAATGCACGCCGGCGGTGACGCCATCGGTGAACTCGGCGATCGGCTTGGGATGCGCCGGATCGGCCGTCGATGCGATGACGATTCCATTCTTGCGATCGGCGGCCCCTTCGCGCGTGAACACCATCCACTTGCCGTCGGCCGTCGTCATCACGTCGTTCATCGATCGCGAGTTGGCGACTATCGAGTCGGTGATGACAGGGTTGGCCGGATCGCTGATGTCGATCGCGTAAATGCGATCGCCGCCTAACGTGGTGCCGAGGTAGGCGTGTTTGCCGTCGGCATGGACCCAGACCTCACTCGTATAGAACGCCTTGCGCGGCAGCCGTCCGACGACGTTCGCGCTGCGCAACACGTCGCGCGCCGTGAGCGTGACGATCGCGTCGGCACTATGGCTGCCGAAGTTCGCAGTGACCTGGTAGCGTCCGGCCGAATTGCCGACGAAGGCGCCTTCGGCGTCAATAACGCCATTGCCGGGCGACATGCTCCACGCCGGCGTTAGGCCCGTGAGTGATGAGCCGCGCGCGTCCTTTACCGTCGCAGTGAATCGGATCACGTCGCCCTGCCGTGCCTGCGTACGGGACGGTGAGATCTCGACGGAAACGCCGGCGCCAGGCAACACTTGCACGGACACGCTCGCCTGCGCGGATCCCGCGCGCGCCGCGATCGTCGAGCGTCCCGCGCTCAGCGCTGTGAGCATGCCATCCGCCACACGCACAGCCGTTGGGTTCGAGCTGGTCCACGCGACGGCATCGTCGCGCGCGTCACCGGTTGCCGTGAGCACCGTGGCGTCGAGTCGCACGCGCTGCCCGGCGAGCAGCCGAGTGACGTTAGGCGCGAGCGCGATGCGCGTCGCCGGCCCGGGGACGATGCGCACTTCGACGCGCTCGGCAACGGGCCGTCCTCCGGTCGTCGTCGCCGACACCGAGATTGGTACAGTGCCCGGGGATCCGGCGCGAACCCAGCCTAACGAATCGACGCTGCCCTGAAAGCGACCGCCCTGGGCGCTGAAGCGGATCGTCGCTCCCGAAACCACGTTGCCGGCCTGGTCCAGCGGCTCGACGACGAGACGCAGTGAGTCGCCGACAGCGATTGAACGAGCGGCAGGAGTGACGCGCAACCGCGCTATCGTCTGGGCGTCGAGCGCGGTAGTGAGCGCGCAGCTAAAGCCCAGGAGCGTGAGGATGTGTGATCGCAGCATGCAAACAATCTGCGTGGCGGACTCTCGCCTGGTCAGCCTCTGCCACCGGTCCCGCGGTCACCTAGGTCACCCCTGACACTCCACCTGCGCCATGTCCGCTCGGCGATACATGATCATGAGACTCAGCGTCGGTTGCTGCTGTGGGCTGTCCCACATCCACCAGAGACCGGACGCCGTCTTTCCAGGCGCCTTGACAGCGTCGACGAGATTGCCGTACGACGCGCCCTCTTTTGCCCGGCTGCACTTGATCGGTTGCAGCGTCAGGCCCTCATTCTTGAGCGCGGTTTCCACCATTCCGCGATGAAGAATGAACCCGCCGCGACTCCCGCCCAGGGAGACTTCTAACGAAGAGATGTTTATCCCGACATTGGCGAGGCCCAGCGTCGTCCCGACCACTGTGATGTCCATCGGCAAGGCGACGCTGTCGCCAACGGTTCCCATGAAGCTGCCGCTCCGGGCGTGCGTGAGGCCTTTGGCGCGAGCACTTTGATCCGGGTTACGAACAGGCGCCGCCGACTGCCACTTGATCGCAAGACCGTTTCCGGTCGTCCACGGAAGTCCGCGAGTTTGCACGCCGGAATCGGCGAGAAAAGCGGCGATGACCGCGCTGAGCTTGACGCGATTGCCGGCTTTCGTTTGACCCACGACGGGCCTGGCCATCACGAGCGCGAATAGACCGAAGCCTAACGAGGATCCAAGAAATAAGCGCAAAGCGGCTCCTTTCGGGGGATAGACCTCGTCGAGCTTATGGTCGCTCGCCGAGGGGCGCCAGTCACGAGAGTGACCGTATGGCTGGCGTCACATCAGGCGTGGCGTCACATTGCCGCGCAACGCGCTATTCAGGAGCGTCCATGCCGCGACTCAGCCGCGCGCTCGCCTGCGCTGCAGCCATCGGGTTGGCGCAGCGGGGAGCTGCACAGGACTCCGCCTCACGTGCCCAGGTCGCCCAGGTTCTCGCTGTGGCCGATTCCGCGCTCGCTGCGATCAGCCGGGGTGACACGGAGCGGTTTACGGATTTGATGGTCGAGGAAGCGGTGCTCTTTCCGACGACGACGCGCGACGGTCAGTTCCGCTACGTCACCCGCACACGCGCACAGCAGCGAGAATCGAAGTTCAGCGGCGTCATCACCGAGCGCGGTTTTCGGCCCGACGTGCGCGTCGCCGGACCTGTCGCCGTCGTCTGGTATCCCTATGATTTGTATGTCGACGGAAAGTGGTCACACTGCGGCATAGACATCTTCACGCTCATCAAGCGCGCCGATGGCTGGCGAATCGTATCGATGGCGTGGAGTGCCGAGCAGCCGCCGGTTTGCGAGCAGCATCCGGATGGGCCACCGCGTCGATAGACTCTCGATTGTCATGGGATGACGCAAACCGCCGCGCGCCTTAGCTCCGCGCTTTCCGGCCGCTACACGATCGAGCGTGAGCTCGGCCAGGGCGGGATGGCCACCGTCTATCTCGCGCGCGACGTTAGGCACGATCGCCCGGTCGCCATCAAGGTGTTGAGTCCCGACCTCGCTGCCGCGTTAGGTGCGGAGCGTTTTCTCAGCGAGATCAAGACCACGGCGAAGCTGCAGCACCCGCACATCCTCTCGCTGCTCGACAGCGGAGACGCGGACGGCATGCTGTATTACGTGATGCCTTTCGTGGAAGGCGAATCGCTGCGCGCGCGATTGGATCGCGAGAAGCAGCTTCCGCTCGAAGACGCCACGCGCATCGCGCGCGAAGTCAGCGACGCGCTGGGCTATGCGCACCAGCGCAAAATCGTCCATCGCGACATCAAGCCGGAGAACATTCTTCTGGCAGCTGGCCACGCCCTGCTCGCAGACTTCGGGATCGCCATTGCCATCGATAGGGCTGCCGGCGAACGCCTAACGGGCACCGGCATCACACTCGGCACTCCGGCGTACATGAGCCCCGAGCAGGCGCTGGGTGAGCCGAATGTCGATCACCGCAGCGACATCTACAGCACCGCGTGCGTGCTGTACGAGATGCTTGCGGGAGAAGTGCCCTTTCGCGCGCCGACGGGGCAAATGATGATCGCTCGCCGCCTGTCGGAAGATCCCACGCCCCTGCGCGTGCTTCGCGGCAGCGTCGCGCCGGCGCTCGAACGCGCGGTCACAAGAGCGCTGGCCCGCTCGCCTGCCGATCGTTTTCAGAGCGCCGCCGATTTCGGTGCTGCGCTGGCTGCGACGCCATCGCAGCCGCCCGCCGATTCAGCGCCGAGCGCAGCGAAGAGCGTAGCGGCGGGCAGCAGGCGTCGTTCACGCACCGTTCTCACGTTAGGCGTCGTCGCGCTGGCGGCCGCGGCAGTCTGGGCTACACTGCGCCCTCGTCAGGCGGCGCAAACCCTGGACGAGCACCTCATCGCCATCTCGCCGTTCGCAGTGCTGGATCCGGATCTCGCGCTCTGGAAGCAAGGCTTCGTCGATATCCTCGCCGCCAACCTCGATGGTGCGGGCGCTTTTCGGACGGTCTCCCCATCGGTCGTGATGCGTCGCTGGTCAGGACGCAGCGATCGACAGTCTGCCGCGAAAGTCGCCCAGAGCACTGGCGCGGGAATCTCGATCTTCGGTCGGCTGGAACCCGCGGGCTCGGATTCATTGCGCGGCGTGGTCTGGATCGACAACGCCAAATCGGGGGATCGTCTCGGAGAGGTCGAGTTCCGTGAGAGCGCCGAGCGGATGGACAGGCTCGGCGACTCGCTGTCGATCGGCATCATGCGTCAATTGGGGCTGAGCGGCGCGGCAGGAAGCACCAGATTGTCCTCGTTAGGCTCGCGTTCGCTTCCCGCCATAAAACTCTTTCTGCAAGGCGAGCAGCTCTTTCGCCGCGCGAGCTTCGATTCGGCACGTCAAGCGTATGAACGGGCCATTGCCGTCGATAGCTCGTTTGGCCTGGCGATGAACAGGCTCGCCTTCGTGCTTGGCTGGCAGAGCGTCGCCTACGACGATGAATCGACGCGCCTCATGCTCACCGCGGCGCAGTTCGTCTCCGGGCTCTCTCCGCGCGACAGCATGCATCTGACTGCCGATGCGCTGTGGGCGCGTTTGCTCATGTTCGAGCCCGATTCGTCATGGTGGACGAAGGGACAGCTGCTGTTGAGCACCCTGCGCGACATGAACGCGCGCTCGCCCGGGGACTTCGCAGTCTGGAATCTGTTGGGCGAGGCCCGCTTTCACTTAGCTGGCGCGTTAGGCGCATCCTGGGATGACGCGCTCGACGCGTTCGACCGCGCGATCGCCATCGATTCCGCGTTTGGTCCCGCTTGGGTGCATCCGATCAGTATCGCGCTGAGCCGCGACAGCGTGTCGGCCGCGCGTCGCTATGCCCAAGGCCTGCACGACAGACGCGCGCGGGAGGGACGCGAAGACTGGGTGAGCGTGGTCAGCGATGTCCTCGATAGCCGTCTCGCCGATTCGTTGGCGCTCGAGCGGCGCCTCGCAACGTTGTCTCTAGAAGGAATTTTCGAGGTCTGGGCGTCGACCTCGAAATGGTTCGATTCGGCGGAGACGTCAATCAAAGTTGGCCGAGCCTTTGCTGCAGCGCGACCAACAGGCAACACGGGATTCAGCGATCCGACGTTCCGTCAGGGATTCTTCGTACAGTCGCTAATAGATCGTGGGCATTTCAACGAGGCACTGCGCACGCGCAGTGCGGACCTCGAAGCCGAGCTTCCGTACCTCGCGGAAATGCGAGTCATCCCCGCCGACTCGGCGAATGCTGTTTTCGATCGATGGGTACGCGACGGAAATCGCAGCGCGCACATCGCCCTCGGTTGGTGGGCCGCTCGCGCTGACAGCGCGGCGATTCGTCGCTTCGCCGAGCGCGCGCGAGCTCGGTCGCGACGCAACGTCGGCGATGAGCGTCACTTTGCGGCCTTCGAGCTGCGAGCCGCTGACGCGTATCTCGCACTCGCTCGACGCGACACGACTCGAGCGGTGGCAACGCTGCTAGCACTGCCGGACTCGCTCTGTCCCACCTGCTACGCCCATCGCCTAACGCTCAGCCAGCTTCTGCTCAACACTGGTCGTGAGACGCTCGCCGACTCCATCCTGCGGCGCGAGCTCACTGCTTTACAGCTCCGCAGTTCGATGGCCGACTTCCATTGGCGCCTCGCGCGCGCGCGAGCCGCAGAGTTGACGGGCAATGCCGCTCAGGCCATCTCGGGATACGAGAAAGCGCAACGGGCATACGCGGCGGGCGACTCGACGGCACGTAGTGTGTCTCGCGAGTTGGGGCAGAAAGTCGCCTCACTGCGTGGATCTGCGGCGGCTGCCCGCACGGGGGCGAAAGGCGGCTAGCCCAGGTCGTGCACTCGCCGCAAAATTTGGTCTCCTTTCAGCCTGAGCTGCAGCATGCGCGTTCGAAGTCTCTCCGCCACTGTGTTTGCCGTCCTCGCGTCAGCCGTTCCGTTTTCGCTGACGGCGCAACAACAGCAGCCGCCGCCGACAGGCGGCGCACAGCAGCCACAACGTCGAGCGCCCAGACCCTACGCGCAGGTCATCACAGACAAAGCGGTCAGTGATGCGGGCGGCATCACCGTGCATCGCGTGGACGACCGCTGGTTCTTCGAGCTCCCCGACTCGCTCGTTAGGCGCGACTTCATGCTCGTGAGCCGTGTCGCCGGTGTGCCGTCGAACTTCGGCGGCTTCACGTCGGCGGGCACGTCGATCGAAGAGCGCGTCGTGCGCTGGGAACGCCATCTCGATCGTGTTCTCCTGCGTGCGATCGCATTCGATGCGGTCGCTGACGATTCGCTGCCGATCGCGCTCTCGGTGCACAACAACAACGTCGGACCGATCCTCGCTGCCTTCCCCATTCAAGCGTTCACTCGCGACAGCGCGAGCTATGTGCTCGACGTAACGGATTTCTTCGCCGGCGACACTCCCGCGATCTCCGGCATGACAGCGGCTCAGCGGCGCCAATACCAAGTGCGCCGGCTCGACCCAGCGCGCAGCTACATCAACGCCGTGCGCTCCTTCCCCCTGAACATCGAGGTGCGTCACACGCAAACGTACGACGCCGCGGAACCGCCCCCTCCCGATCGCAGCGGCTCGACAATAACGATCGAGATGAGTCAGTCGATCGTGCTGCTGCCGAAGGAACCCATGCGGCCGCGTTATGCAGATGCTCGCGTCGGCTTCTTCAGCATCGATCGCGTGAATTATGGCCTCGATGAGCAGAAGGCAGCGTCGCAGAGCTTCATCAGGCGCTGGCGTCTCGAACCCAAGGACCCGGCAGCGTACGCGCGCGGTGAGCTCGTCGAGCCAATCAAGCCGATCGTGTACTACATCGACCCCGCGACGCCGATGAAGTGGCGTCCATATGTGCGTCAGGGCGTGCAGGACTGGCAGGGGCCGTTCGAGAAGGCCGGCTTCAAGAACGCCATCATCGCGAAGGATCCACCGTCGCCGGAAGAGGACCCCGAATGGGATCCGGAAGATATCCGCTATTCAGTCGTTAGGTGGGCGGCGAGCCTCGTACGCAACGCCGTGGGGCCGAGCACCTCGGATCCGCGGACCGGGGAGATCATCGAGAGCGACATCACCTGGTATCACAACCACATGCGGTCGTACCGCAACCGTCTAATGATCGAGACGGCGGCAGCAAATCCCGCAGCACGCACGTTGGAGATCCCCGAGGATCTCATGGGCGAGACGATGCGCAAAGTTGTTACCCACGAAGTGGGTCACGCACTCGGCCTGCCACACAACATGGTCGCGTCCAGTTCCTTCCCGGTGGATTCGCTGCGCACGGCGTCGTTCACACGGAAGTACGGTGTGTCGGCGACGATCATGGACTACGCACGCCAGAACTACGTCGCACAGCCTGGGGACGGTCTCGAGCCGAAGGACTTTGTGCGACGCCTGGGGCCCTTCGACGACTTCATCATCAACTGGGGATACCGGGTCCTGCCTAACGCGGCGACGCCGGAAGCCGAGCGCAAGACGTTGAACGAGTGGATCACCAAGCAGAGTGGTCCCATGCCGTATCGCTACGTTCCGCAGCAGCTCGGCGGGATCGATCCACGCTCGCAAACCGAAGACGTCGGGGATGATCCCGTGCGCGCCAGCTCCTTCGCGATAGCAAACCTGAAGCGCGTGGTTCCGAAGCTGGTGGAGTACACCACGCGCTCTGGCGAGGATTACGAAGACCTGAACGAGCTCTACACGGAGACGTTAGGCATGTGGTCCCTGTACATGGGGCACGTGGTCACGTTGATCGGTGGCATCAATGTCGATTTCAAAACCGCCGACCAGGACGGCGCTGTTTATCGCGTCGTGCCGAAGGCACGTCAGAAAGCGGCATTGCAGTTCCTCAGCGAGCAAGCCTTCGATACTCCGGAATGGCTGGCGCCGGAGAACGTGCTGACACGTCTGGGGCCGTCGGTAGGGCAGATGTCGATCGCAAACCGGCAGTCGAACGTGCTGACGGCGCTGCTCGCGGCGAATCGCCTAACGCGCATGAGCGAAAGCGAAGTCTTCGATCCAGCGAACGCGTATTCGGCGAGCGAGTTTCTGACGGATCTGCGGCGTGCGATATGGGGAGCACCGGCCGCTCCTGACGCGAACCGCCGCACGCTGCAGCGCGTGTATCTCGAGCGACTGGCGGTCATCGTGAACCCGCCGGCGCCGCCAGCGGGAGGGCAGGCTGGACCGGGCGGACCGCCACAGCAGCAACAGCCGACGCTGCCGCTCCTGGCACCGCCTAACGTGCAGCGCAGCGATATCCCAGCGCTCGCTCGGCGCGAGCTGCGCGCGATCCAGGCTGACGCCCGCCGCTCATCGACTGCCGTCGGCTCAGGGGTCGCGCGCGCCCACTGGCTCGATGTGGTCGATCGTATCGACACCATCCTCGATCCACGACCGAGACGATGACAGGTATTGGTGACACGGCCCCCGCCGATCGCGCCCTCGCGCTCTCGCTCGATCGAGGTCCAGCGGGATGACTGATCGCGTGCGCGACACTGCCGCCCTCTCTGCCCACGTTCAGCAGATACTCGGCAGCGCGTATACGCTCGAGCGCGAGTTGGGCGGTGGTGGTATGTCGCGCGTGTTCGTCGCGCACGATCATGCGCTTGCCCGACGCGTCGTAGTCAAGGTCCTTCCGCCGGAGATGGCGGCGGCCGTCAACGCGGAGCGCTTTCGCCGCGAGATTCAACTGGCGGCCGGTCTGCAGCACCCACACATCGTGCCGGTGCTCAGTGCAGGTAGCGCGAAGACTAGCGCTGGCGAGGTGCTCTATTACACGATGCCATTTGTGGAGGGCGAGTCGCTGCGAGAGCTGCTTTCGCGGCATCGCGAACTAGCCATTCCTGAAGCCATCCGCCTTTTGCGTGAGATCGCCGATGCGCTCGCGTATGCGCACGATCGCGGCCTTGTGCATCGCGACATCAAGCCTGAGAACATTCTGCTGACGACGGGGCACGCGCTGGTCGCGGACTTCGGCATTGCCAGGGCGCTGAACGCCGCCACCGGTATCGGTTCGTTGACATCCGTGGGCGTGGCGGTGGGCACGCCGGCGTACATGGCTCCTGAGCAGGCCGCCGCCGACCCGCTCACCGATCATCGCGCAGATCTGTACGCGTTAGGTGTCGTCGCCTATGAGCTTCTTGCCGGACATGCGCCATTCCATGGCATGGCGCCGCAGCAGATGCTCGCTGCGCACGCGCTGACGCAACCCGAGCACGTCACGTCGCGCCGTCCGGCTGTACCTGCGGCTCTGGGCGCGCTCGTTATGCAGTTGCTGGAAAAACGCGCGGCCGATCGCCCGCAATCGGCGCACGACGTCATGCGCGCGCTCGATGCTCTGGTCTCGCAACCGACTGGCGCGCCGAGTTCCGTCATGCCGACCCCGGCGAGTCCGGCGCGGCGCACGATGTCGCGCCGCTTCGCCACGTTAGGCGTCGCGCTTGTCGTGCTGGGAGCAGCGGCCGCAGCTGTACTCAGGTTTGGGAGTCCGGCTCCGCCTCCCGCCCTCGACGCCAACTTGATCGCCGTGGCGCCATTCCGCGTGACAGGTGACGCGTCGCTCGCCTACCTGCGCGAGGGCATGCTCGACCTGCTCGCCGCGCGCCTAACGGGCGAGGGAGGACCGCGCGCGGGCGACCCCCGCACACTCCTCAGCGGCTGGAGACGAAGAGCCGGGAGTAATGACACTGATCTGCCGGAACGGGACGCGCTGGACCTGGCGAAGGAGCTCGGCGCCAGCCAGCTGTTGTTAGGCTCGGTGGTCGCCACACCGGCGCGCATCGTCCTGCACGCAAACCTCGTCACCGTGCCGACGGGTGCTGTGCGCGCGACAGCCGACGCCGAAGGTCCGGCGGACAGCCTCAGCGCCTTGGTTGATCGGCTGGCTGCCGACCTACTGGCTCGCGGAGCAGGTCAGACGGAACGGCTGACGGGCGCCACCGCGCGTCCGTCACTCCCGGTGTTGCGACTGTATCTCGACGGGATGGCGAACACTCGAAAAGGGAAATACCCAGAGGCACAAAGAAGCCTCAGTCGAGCGCTCGAGATGGATTCGACATTCATCCCGGCGGCGCTGGCCCTCGTAGCCATTCACGGTTACAACCCAATCGACAACTCGCGCGCGATGCAGCTCGTTATGCGCGTGCACCCGAGCCTGAACGAACGCGATCGCGCGCTCATCGAACTGCGACGACGCTTCGTGAATAACGAGTCGCAGGCACGCGTCCTCGAAGCGGCCACGCAGCACGTGACGGTCTCACCGGACCGCGCCGAAGCGTGGACCGACCTTGGAGGCCAGCTGTACCATTTTGCAAGCCTAACGGGTCTCACGGATTTCCGCGTGCGCGCGCGCGCCGCGTACGCGCGGGCCATGGAGCTCGATCCAGACTTCGCGACGGCTGTTTATGGCCTGATCGAAGTCGCGGCGGATATGGGAGACACGACGATCGTGCGTGAGCTGTGGCCTCGCCACCAAAGGCTCGCAAGCGACGCATTGGAGTTCGAGACGCTGCGCTGGAAAGTGGCGCATGCGCTTGCCGATTCCTCCACCGTTCGCGCGATGCTCGCGAATATTCAATCGCTGCCGCCGCGCGATCTGCTCCGTATCCTCGAAGGAATGATGGTGAGTGGTGTTGGACTCGAGGATGCACCAGCTTTCGTGCGCGAGCTCGGCGCTCGCGCAGTGGAAGATTACGACATCGAACGTGGCGCACTGGCGGCAGGCTCGTTCCTGCTCAACGGCGGAAGTGACGAGGCGCCTCCTCCGCGCTTCGTTGACGAGACGCCACCTCTCGGTCGTCACTTCGCAAAGGTGGAGGACGCGCTCTCTTGGGACGGCGACACAACTTCCGCTCTGCAAGGCGTACGAGCGCTCGCCACCTACGCGCTCGGGTCGTCTGAGACGCGCGGCTTCCCGCGTGACTACGGAGCGTGTTACCTAGCGATGTGGCACTTGAACCGAGGGGACAGTGCTGCGGCGCGTCCGTTCCTCAGCCGTGCGCGCGAGCTACGCCCTCGCGGTTCCGGCGAGGACCCTCAGTCGTATGAGCGCCTTTGCTACCTGACGGTAGACGCGTTGCTCGAGCATCTGCGCGGCGACAGAAGCGGCGCCGCGCTCACACGACTCGACTCGTTGCTCGTTATGGGATACGAAGGCGCCCAGGTCTTCAACCTTATAGCGGCACGGCTGCACGAAGCGCGCGGCGACATCCAGGCAGCGCTGGCGGCAGTGCGCCGCCGGGCCAATCATGGGCGTGACGGTCCACTCGCGCTTTCGACAATGCTGCGCGAGGAAGGGCGGCTCGCTGCACTTGCGGGGGATGTTGAGGGTGCGATCCGCGCGTACAGTCATTTCCTCGCCCTGCGACCGAATCCAGCGCCACGGCTGCGCGCGGACATGGAGCGTGTGCGCGCCGCCCGTGCGCAACTTGTAGCGACTCGCTCACGATGAGTATCCCCATCACCTCCGACCAGCGCTGAGTATGCGATCACTTCTCGCTTTTCTCGTGTTCGTTCCTGGAGTTGTTGGCGGCCAACGTGCAGCCATATACAACCCGGCGAAGCTCACACCAAACCAGCAGATCGCGCACGACATCTATAAGGAACTGATCGAGATCAAGTCAGGGACCCAGACCGGGAATATCACGGAAGCAGCGCTCGCGATGGCCAAGCGTTTTCGCGAGGCAGGTATCCCCGAGTCCGACATCTTTGTTGGCGGGCCACGCCCTGAGAAACACAACGTCGTGGCACGCATTCGCGGGAAGGGAACGCCTAACGCGCGCAAACCGATTCTACTTCTGGCGCACCTCGATGTCGTCGAAGCGCTCAAGAGCGACTGGTCTCCCGAATTCGATCCGTTCGTCTTCACTGAAAAAGACGGCTACTACTATGGCCGCGGCACGGCGGACGACAAAGCGATGGCCGCGATCTTTGTCGCCAACGTCTTCCGCATGAAGCGTGAGGGGTACGTTCCCGATCGCGACATCATCATCGCGCTCACTGCTGACGAAGAAAGTGGGCCGGCCAACGGCGTCGATTGGCTGCTCAAGAACCACAAGGACAAGGTCGACGCTGCATTCGTGATCAATGAAGGCGGCGGTGGAACGCTGCGCGATGGCAAGCCGCTCTTCAATTCAGTCCAGGCGAGCGAAAAAATCACCACCAACTTCACGCTGCGGGCCACCAACAAGGGCGGACACTCGTCGGTGCC
>DATBKN010000499.1:0-3240 GCA_036555845.1 Gemmatimonadaceae bacterium
CCTGGCCACGCACAGCAACGCGAGCACGTTAGGCCGTTGTCAGCGCCGCACGAGCGAGTGACTGAACGGCGCGAGACTATCAGGAGGACGCTGTTCCTCATTGGTGGCGCGGCGATCGTGCTGCTCGCGGCCGCCGCGTGGTTCGCCGTCAAAGCGCCGGTACTCGACCAGAAGCGTGTCCTGGTGGGCACCTTCGAAGATCGAACCGGAGATCCGGCGCTCTCTGGGCTCGTTAGGCTCGCCGCGACAGAAATCGTGTCGGGACTGGCCTCGACTGGGCTCGTGCAGCCCATCGACGCGGCGACGGTTACGGCTGCTGGCGATCGCGCGCGCGACTTTCCGAGCCTCCGTCTGCTGGCGCGCCGAGTAGGTGCTGGCAGCGTCGTGTCGGGCTCCGTCACCCGGCGTGGCGACAGCCTCGAGTTTCTCATCCATTTCACTGATACAAAACGCGGAGACTTGCTGCGACCGGTGCGTCCCGTCGTATCACTGACGAAAGATCCGACGGCCGCCGTCGACCGCGTCGCGCAGCGCGTGATGGCGGGCTATGGCGCCCACTTCGATCCCCGCTTCCACAACTACGCCACAGTCAGTCAACCGGCCACGTACGCGGCGTACCGCGAGTTCCAGGCCGCGGTCAAACTGCACAACGACGGAGGCGGCAAGCAGTGGGGAGACAGCGCATACGCCGCCGCAGTACTCGAGCATCTGTACCGGGCAATCGCGATCGACTCGTCGTTCATCGCACCACGGGTGTGGGTCGGCATCGTGCGCAGATGGGAGTTAGTCGATTGCCGTGTGTTGGACTCCATCGCTTCGGAACTGCGCACGAGTGCGACCCACCTTCTTTCGAGCGATCAAGCCACGTTGGACTTGCACGGCTGTCATGTCGCCCACGTGAGGTACGATGCCGCGCGCCAGCTATTCCAAGACGCTCCCGGCCTGGCCGACAACGTCTACTTTCTGAGTTGGGCGGCGTTAGACGATCACCGGCCGAGAGAAGTCCTTTCTTGCCTGGAGCGTCTCGAACGGACCCAACATGACAAGAGTTGGCGCGCTGACTGCTGGAATCTCATGATGCATGCGTACCATGAGCTGGGTGAATACCGGGAGGCGCTGCAGTTGATCGACCGGATGCGCGTCGAGTTCCCCGAGGATCCGCTGCTGGAACGGTATCAGATGCGCCAGTGGGCCGCGTTAGGCGATGTCGATCGCGTCAACGCGCTAATGGACCAGCGCATCAGGAAAAGCAGTGAATGGTATCCGGCGGGGGAGGACATGCTCTGGATTGGAGAGGAGCTTCGCGGTCACGGTCACAGGGCGGCAGGAAAGGGTCTCTGCGAGCGCGGTATTGCGTGGTTCGCGTCTCAACCGACCCGTCGACAGACCAACTCGAGATGGACAGTTGCGCAGCTTCTCTACTGCGCCGAGCGCTGGGATCAGGCGCGAGTTGTGTTCGAAGACATTGCCCCCAACGACTCACCCTGGCTCGGCCTCTTTTCCGGGATCGATATCAGGGTACGCCTCGCCGCCATCGCGGCGCGTCGGGGTGATTCAGCCGAAGTCGCTCGCATGGACCGCTGGTTCGCGGCTCGTGATACTATTCCCCGCGCGGCATATGGACGCGCTGTGCTCGCGAGTTTTCGAGGAGACTGGGTGCACGCGCTCGCCTTCTTCCAGTTCGGCTGGGATCGCGGAGAGCCGGGTCAAGAGGAAGCGCACTACGACCCGGTGATGGAGACGCTGCGCGACTACCCGCCGATCCGCGCGCTCATCTACGCGGCCCGATAAAACCACGGTCGCGTCTGGCGCGACGCACCACCTAACGAGACTGTCGCCCGCGGGCCTCGGCTAAGTTCCCGGAGCCTGTCTACCTAGTAGTTGACCTGCAGTTGCAGCCGCAGCAGCTGACCCTTCTGCCGGTTGCCGATGGTGGCGTTATCCTCGTAGCGCCTGTCGGAAATCGTGTACTGCGCCGTGAACTCGAGCGCGCGCACTGGCGACCACTCACTGCCAATTTCCAGCTCCTTGACGTCGTAGCTGCGCGCATCCTGCTCGTGCTTCTTGCCCCCGTCATACCTCTGCCAACGCACGAACGGATAGAACATCTGCGCCCCGGGCCCGCGCACGCGCGCGATCAGCATCGCGTAGCCGCCTGACAAGTCCTGCACGTCGATCCGTCGCGCCGTTGGATTGAACTCGGGCCCCTCCCCCGTCGTCCACTCGGCGGCAAACCCGATGGGCTTGGGATACAGGATCACCATTCCGGCGACGCGCTGGTCGTTGAACTCGGTCGGACCGGTGACGCCAGTTGAGCGCGTGGTGACGACGAAGTTCCCGGTATACGCCGACGCTCCAACCTCTACAATGCGACCGTTAGGCAGCGCGAAGGGATATGTGAGGCGGGCGACCGTATGCAGCGAGTTGTTCGCCTCCGGCCGATTCGCAGTCTGGCCGTTGTACACCCCAACGGTGAACACGCCGTAATCGCCGGATCCCTTGTAGCCGCTGTCGGTCAGCGTGTGAAAGCGCGCACGGGCCGCACGCGGCGACCACATGTAAAACACACCCAGGTCGCGCTCGTTAGGTGTCCCGCTGTTGATGGCGTCATCGCGATCCAGCGGCGCCCGGTTGCTGCTCGACTGCACCGTCTCGAAGCCGTACGGCACCTTCGTTTCGCCAAGGCGCAGTCGCGAATCCTTGTTGCGATCGAGATAAACGTCGACGTAGACATCGCGGATTTGCAGGTACAGCGTCGCACCCGCGGCATCGGCCGCCAGGTCCGGCTGAATGTAAAAGCTGGCGCGATCGCCAAGATCGCCGCTGAACGTTAGGCGCGCCCGCCGGATCGAGATGCCGCCCGCGTTCCCAATCGACCTGTCGCACTGCGCACAGGTGAGGTTCGGGTTCGTCTCCAGCAATCGGTTGTAGCGGACCTGCGTGTAGCCGCGCAGCGAGATCCGCTCATACCACGGCTTCGCCGCCTGTGGCGCCGCGCTCGCCGCCGGCTGCTGCGCGATCAGCCCGGCGGATGTGACGCTGAGCAGGAGGACAACACTGGCGCAGCCACGGGCCGCGTCGAAGAGTTGAGCTGGGCGAAGGCGCATGGCGGTAGGCGGTTGGTTACGGAATTCGCGCGAATTGTAACGAATGCTCCCACCGTTACATTCGAATAGAGATTCCGTTACACGTCGTTTACACAACGCGCCCGCTGCGCCAGCACCCTTGGATGCTCGAAGG
>DATBKN010000500.1:0-1879 GCA_036555845.1 Gemmatimonadaceae bacterium
GCCGGAGTCTCCGCGGCGTGAGCGCGACGTGCGCCAGGTGTCGACCAGCTGGATCCGGCGGACTTCATGGGGCACGCTCCGCCTCGGCGTGGGGTACGCGTGGTGACGCGCGCGACGGTGGCCCTGTTGCTGCTCATCGCCGCCGGCGCGCGAGCACAGCAGCGACCTTCGTTCACCGTGCAGGCGGGAGGCGTGGTTGCGGCCACGCTCCCGCTTTCCGTGCTTCAGGACACTGGCGTGCGGAAGCAGTTGGCCAGCGGGCTGACCACGACGTTCTTGCTCGTCGCGCGGCCGCGCGATGCGCGGCTCACCGCCGCGAGGCTGGAGATCCGCTACGACCTCTGGGACGAGGTGTGGCTCGTGCGGCGGATCGAGTTTGACGGGAAGAGCGAGCGTCAGCGAATCGCGTCGCAGGACGCGCTGGAGAAGTGGTGGCGCGCGCCGGTACGCATCCTGTCGACGAATGCCGCGCGTCTGGCGTTGCAGGTCGATTTGACGGTGCTGCCGTTCTCCGCGGCGGAGGAAGAGGATGCTCGGGAGTGGATCACGAAATCGGGAGGCGTCGGAACAGCGGGAGGCGGCGCCGGCGCCTTGGTCGATATCCTGATCGGTACGACGCTCAGCGCGAAGCCGATCACGTCGTATCGATGGCACGTCGATCTGACCCTGCGATGACCCGCACACGCTCCATCGTCCTGCTCCTCGTCACCGTGGTCGCGGCCACGGTGATGTTCTGGGGTGTGCTCCATCCGATCTCCAGCGTGTGGCTGGACGTCGCGCTGCGTCCGGAGGTGCGGCAGGCGCTGGAGAAGTCGCTCGAGGATCAGAAGACGCTGCGCGAGCTGAACCCCGGCGCGCGCGACGTCTATCGACGCCGCTTCGACGAAACGCGAAGGCTGCTGAATCGCATCGAAGTGCTGCGCATGAATCGCGAGGCCATGCTGCGGAGGTTCGAGCTCGCGCTGAGCATCGTGTTCGCGATCGCAGCGGTCATGGCTGCCGCCATTCTCTGGCTGCGCTATCGCCGGGCGCAGGAGCGCGAGCGGCGGCAGTATCTCGATCGCGTGACTTCGCTGCAGCAGACGGCGCGGCGTCACGCGCACGAGATCAAAGGACCGCTCACCGCCGCGCGGTTGGAGTTGGAGCGCTTCGGCGATCTCGCACGTCGCGGTGCGACCGCCGAGGAACTGGTGCCGGCGCAGGAGAGCATGGCCGAGGAGCTCGATCGCCTGGCGCGATTCACGCGGGAGTTCTCCAGCTTCGGCGGGCTGGGCCAGCCGGTGCTGCGAAAGGAATCGCTCGGACATCTGATCGAGGAGTTCTGCACGACGTTCGCGAATGCGTGGCCTTCTGTCGAGCTGCAGGACAACGGCGGCGACGCGACGATCTGCGCGGACCGGGACATGATTCGCCAGGTGCTCGTGAATCTCTGCACGAACAGCGCGAAAGCGGTGAACGGCAAAGGCCGCGTGACGTTCTCGATCAGCAAGAACGGCGCGCGCGTGATGCTCGACGTCCGCGACGACGGCTCCGGCATCCCGCCGTCGCTGCGCTCCCGCGTCTTCGACCCCTACGTCACCACGCGCAAGATAGGCGAAGGCATGGGCCTCGGACTCTCCATCTCCCGCAAAGTGATGCTCGACCACGGCGGCGATCTGGAATTGGTCGAGACCTCGGAGCGCGGGACGGTGTTTCGGTTGACGTTTGGAGACGCGGCGTGCGCGTGAAGCAGTTGCTCATTGCTGGTTGCTGGTTGTCTGTGGTGTTTCGCCTGGGCGAAATGCGTGATGTGCTCGCCCGAGCCAGAAAGCACAGACAACCGCGATTGGCGTTTGGAGACGGGGCATGCGCGTGAACAGGGTGTTGGTTGCCGGTTGCC
>DATBKN010000501.1:0-7165 GCA_036555845.1 Gemmatimonadaceae bacterium
ATCTGCCTGTGCACGGCCTTGGCGACGTCACCTGCTTTCGCACCGCTGACCTTATCGAGCGGTTGCACCTGCCCTTCGGCTCCGCGCGTTAGGAACATGTCGAGGTCAGCCGATAGCTCACCGTTCTCACGCGCGATCGTGCCTTCTACGTACTCCTCCGCGCGTATGAGTGTGGCGAGCTGCTTCGTGTCGTTGGGATTGAGGGGTTCCGTCGACGAATAGCCCGAAGCTTCAAGCGTGTTTTTGATGTCGCTCCAGGGGATCACCCAGAGCGTGCGCATCAAGAATTCACCGGCCATGCGTTCGCGGATCGCGTCCGCTACCTGCGTCCCAAGAGCCTTGTCGGACCCTGAGGTGGTGCGAAGAATCGGCACCATGAAACGCGGACCGGGAGTTTGGCCGCGCTGTAGCGGCTGCTGCTGCTGAGCGCCTAACACTGACGCTTGTGCAGTCAGGCCGGCTGCGAGCGCAACAATTGTAACTGCGCTTCGCTGCAACTTCTTCACGGTAGTCTCCTCCAGGACGTTGATAAAACGATACCCCTAGTAGAACGCTGGGGTCCAGTGCGCTGAGTGCTATGGGCGAAGAGGGACTCGAACCCACGACCTCCTGCGTGTAAGGCAGGCGCTCTAACCAACTGAGCTATCCGCCCGGCCGTGACAGACCGTCCTCTAGTCGCACTCGAGCTATTTGAGGATTGCGAGTGGAATCAGCACACAATACGCGATGACAAGCAGCACAGGCCCGAGCGTCTCGCCACCGCGCGCCAAATCGATGAACCCCGCCACCAAAGTGGCGAGTGCAATCCCCCAAAACAAAAGCGGCCGCGAACGCGGCGTCTGAGTTGGTACTGCCATGAGCCACTCACAGTATGCCGGCGCATGGGGAACCTGTCAAGCATGTGGTTGTCACCACTCGTGATAGCTACGCTGAGGGACCGTCAGTTGTCGCTGGAGGTGGTGGCGTGGCTCTCGAATCGGTGGAACCCAGCAACGCATCGATGGCGCTCTCGCGTTCACGCTGTTCCAGGGCGGCGTCGTGCTCTTTGAGGGCAACGAGGCGGCGCCGGTCGCGCCGACGTCTTGCAACGTACAAGGGTGCGACAACAGCGAGCAGAATCACCACCGCCAGCGTGAGATCCGTCACCACGCCGAGTGCGCCATAGCGGCGTCGCGTGCGCGATCGCCAGATCGCCTCAAAGTTGCCTAACGTGAGACCATAGGCATGTCGCACGGCGCTGTCGAGCGATCCGCGCGCGCGCCACTCCGCGAAGAGGAGCGAGAGCCCGCGCTTGGGATCCAGCGACGCGAGATCGGCGACGGCACGGTGCGCAAGCGCGTAGGCGTACTGCGCGCGCGTCGCTCCGCCATAGAACGCGGAATCGATGCCCTCGAGCGTGGGCACCCCGCGCAGTGCCAGGGCGACTTGCGCCGCAAAGGCGTCATCCCTCCGCCACTCACCAGCGGCGTACGTTGCGTACCCCTCGTCGAACCAGCGCGGAGGGAGATCGTCCATGAACTCGTGCAAGGCCAGGTGCGCGAGCTCATGGCGTAGGGCGACGAGCGGATCACCGGCTTCGCTCCCCGCGCCGCGCCCCTGCAGGATGATCCGTCGCAGCGCCGGATGTGCGAGCGCGATCCCCCATTCCGGCGTGCCGGGCCCGCTCAATTCGCGCATGTGCTGCGCGTCTCGCGCGATGACGACCGTTACGTCGAACCGCGGGCGTGGGAGCCCTGGGAACGTGTCATGCTCGACGCTTTCCCGCAGCACCGTGCGCGCGAGCAGCGCGTCGCGCGGATCGGCGAATACTGTGAAGCGCCCTTGTTGTACGCGAAGCTGCTCGTTCTGCGCCCCGGCACCGGTAAGCGCGAGAGTACTCGTTAGGAGTCCAACGACGGCTCGCCGCCAGCCTCGACCAGGAGGGCCATTTCCGAACAGCGTTTGCCCCATGGACTGAACTTGTTAGCCGACGCTCCGTCGCGCCACGCAGCGATGGCCTTGACACGATCGCCCGCGCGCCAGCACGTGCGACCAAGTTCGTAGTGCGCTTCGATGAGGTTGGGGCCGAGCGCGATCGCCTTGCGATAAAACTGTTCCGCGTCCTCGTACATCTCGCGCTGAAAGTAGAGCATGCCGAGGTAGAAGTTGGCGTACAGCGTCGCTTTCCGATCGTTGTCCAGTCGCAGCGCCTTGGAGAGGTGCTCGATCGCTTCTCCGAAGATGCCTTTCTTCAGACAGATGTAGCCGACGTTCACGCGCGCGAGCGCGTTGGCGGGTTCCGCCATGAGCACTTGCTGGAAGTTGCCTAACGCGTCGTCGTACTTCTCCTGCAGCATCTGCGCCCACCCCAGCAGCGAGCGCGCCTCGACGCTGTCGGTGGCAAACTCCAACGCGCGCGTGATGGCCGCCTCCGCACCCGCGTGATCCCCGATGGCGATCAGGCTCCAGCTCTTTTCGATATACGTCGAGGCGTTCAGGCGATCCATGCGCTGCGACGTCTCGACTGCGCTCATCGCCTTGTTCGGCGGCGGCGTCGGTCGCTCGGGAGAGCTGAGCCCGTCGTCGCTCGCGTTAGGCTCCACGGCGGCTGGCGCCGGCCTGTTGATGGGCGGCGGCGTCGTCTCGGACGCTGGCGACAGCGTCTTCCAGCGCTGCGCCATCGTGCGCAGCCGCTCCTTCAGGTTGACGAGCTCCTGGAGATCGCGGTCCACGGCTTTATACCGCGCGATGATCTCGGCCTTGATTTCGTCGCGACGCGCAGCCGCGTCGGGTTGCGCCAGCTCCGCGTCCAGCCGATCCGCCGCGTCGCGGTGATCCGCGAGCGTTTCGTTAGAGACTATGCTCGTTGCCATCAACGACTGCACCTGCAAGCACGAGCCGCTCGCTGGAAGTCAGAAGCCGGTCAGTGTCGAGGACGATCACGAGTTGATCGTCGCGCTTGATGACGCCACGCAAATACTCGGCGGCCAGGCCGCGAAAGAGTGGCGGTGGCGCGACCAGTTCGGCCGCGTGAATCGTGCGTACATCCATGACGGCGTCGACGAGAACTGCGGCCCATTCTCCGGCTGCGGACAGCACGAGGAGTCGCATCTGCGGCGTGATCGGCGCGGACGGCAACTCGAAGCGACGCCGCAGATCGATCACCGGCACGATGCGCTCACCGTACTCGATTACGCCGCCGATCCACGCGGGGAGGTTCGGCACGGCGCGCGGCGTTTGATAGCGAAGCACGCGCTCGACGGCCTCGATTGGCGCTGCGAAGAGATCGCCGCCTAACCGGAAGGTGACGAGACGCACGCTCGTTGTGGCGCTCATCGATGCCGCTCCGTGTTCACTGGCGCCGCCGACTGACACGTCGCGACAAGCGCCGCTGCGTCGAGCACGGAAACGAGCACGCCATCCGACCATGTGAGAGCTTGCACCAGGCCGTCGTCAGCGATTGCCGCGGGAGGTTGCCGCAGGCTCGCGCGATCGATCGTCAGCACGTCGAGCGGCTCGTCGACGGCAAGCGCGATGAAGGTACCGCCGGCACGGACCACGATGGCGCAGCGCTCACGAGTGGCGTCATCGCGCGCGATGCCTAACGTCTCTTCTGGTCGGTACAGCGGCACGAAGTGATCGCCGGCGCGCAGCAGGCCCGCGACGCCGGTTCGCCAGTCGGGGAGCGGCCTTATGTCCAGATTCTCCATCTGCGAGACGACCGAGTCGAGCCAAACCGCGACGAATTCGCGGCCGATACGCACGAGCAAAGCGTCGCGCGAACCGGATCCCGGTCGTATCGGGGAGGAGGCGTAAGTGACGGTATCCATCTGATATGAGACAGGATTCGCTCTCAGCGGGTCACACCGCCGCGCGCCACTGCGCCGCGGAGCGGGAGACGGCGCCCGTGATGGCGCCGGCCATCTCGCTGAGCGGGATGACCCGGTCGGCGCCCCCCTCGGCGACCGCGGCGCTGGGCATCCCCTGGATGACTGCGCTGGAGGGGGTCTGGACCAGCCCATAGCCCCCCGCCAGCCGGATGGCGCGCAGCCCACCGGCCCCGTCGCGCCCCATACCCGTGAGCACGACGCCAATCGCGCGCGGGCCAAACAGGGTAGCAGCGGAGGCGAAGAGCGGATCGGCAGCCGGGCGGAGGCCCCAGATCGGCGGTCCATCGGTGATCGTCACCGTCGGCCCGTCCTGGCGCGCGATTATGCCCATGTGCAGGCCCCCTGGCGCGACGTAAACGCTGCCGGCGGCGAGACGTTCGCCTCCCTTGGCCTCGCGGACCCACATCTGGCTCAGCGCGTCCAGGCGTTCGGCGAACCCGCGGGTGAAGCCGCTAGGCATGTGTTGGACTATGAGCACCGCGGCATCAAGGTCCGCTGGCAGCGCCGGTACGACCTCCGCAAGTGCTCGCGGTCCACCGGTCGATGCCGCAATCACGACTGCGATTGACGCTGACGTAGTGGGCCGCTGAACACCCTGCGGCTGCAGCTTCGGACGGGCGAGTACTCGCGTGTCGCTGAGGTTCGCGCCGGTTGCGGTGCGCAGCGCCTCGAGCAGCGGCTCCGCGAGCGCATCCGATTCGTCTGGCCGTGACGGCTTGCGCACAAACTCCAGCGCGCCGAGCTCCAGCGCGCGCATCGCGAGCACGGCGCCTCCAGACGCGTCGAGCGCCGAGAGCACGATGACCGGCCGCGGCGCCTCGCTCATGATGTAGCCTAACGCGTGCAGTCCATCGAGCCCCGGCATCTCTACGTCCAGCGTCACGATGTCGGGATTGAGATCGTGCACGAGCTGGACTGCTTCATGGCCGTCCGCGGCGAAACCCGCCACGGTGAACTCTCCACTGCGCTCGAGAATGTCGCTGACGACGCTGCGCAGGAGCGCATTGTCATCGGCGATGAGGACGCGATGCGGCTTAGATCTCATGCGTCCCCTTCTCCACGGAACGCACTGTAACCGTTCCGTCGGCAACGGAGACCGCGACTGTGCGGCCGAAGTCGCCGCCGACGTCCTCCGCGACGATGCTGATTCCGGCGCGGCGCAGCGCCTCGCGTGCGGACGTGATGTTGCGCGCTCCCATGTTGACGCCCGTTGTCGTCAGCAGCGATCCGAACATGCTGGCTCCGCCGACGAGCTTGGCCGTGAGCGCTCCGCGCGCACCGGCGCGGCGCATCTCGTCCACGAGGTGCGGCACCGCGGCGTCGGCGAACTTCGACGCGCGCGAGCGATCGCGCGAATAGTTTTCGTTAGGCAGCAGGATGTGCGCGAGACCGGCAGTCTGCGTGCTGGCGTCGTACAACACGATCGCCACGCAAGACCCCAATCCGTGCGACCAGAGCGACCCGTGCTGGCGCAGCACGGCCCACTGCGCGACGCCTACGGACATCTCCGGAGACGTTCGCGACGGGATAGAAGTCGACGTCACGGCAGGCGCTTCGCCAGCTCGAGATTGTTGCGTGCGGCGGCGTTGTCGGGGGTGAGCTGCAACGCCTGATGCCAGTACTTGGCGGCTTCGTCCCGCTCACCGCGGCGGTAGCGGATGTTCCCTGCCTTGAGGTATACGTCGCCGCCGAGATCTGAACGGATGCGAATCGTGCGCTGATAGCACTCCAGCGCGTCGTCATAGCGAGCGCTTCGATAGTGCAGGTCACCGAGGTTCTTGTGCACCTGCGCCAGCGCCGGCTCCTCGAGGGCCGCACGTTCTGCCGAGCTGAGCGCATCTTCGGGCCTGCCGCGACGCTCGTAACCTGCAGCCAGGTCGTTATGCAGGATGGCGGCATGCGGGTGCTTGGAGGCGCCCACATTCCACACCGCCAGCGCGGCTTCGAGATCGCCGTTCAGCGCCGCGATCACGCCGGCGTAGTGGTACCACACCGCGGGTCGCGCGCGGCTACCGTACGCCGCATCGGATGCCATGATGTACGTCCGCGCGCCGGCGAAATCGCGGCGCCGGACAGCCAGGGCGACGCGCGCAAGCTGCACCGCGGCGTCGTTAGGCGCCACCTGGGCGGCGGCCGTGAGCGCGGCGTCCGCTTCTTCCAGATGTCCGCTCATCCACAACGCGATCGCGTGATTCACGTGCCAGGAGGCTCCGCTGCCGGGCCGTGCCGCGCCGGCGCTGAACAGTCGCGTCGCATCCTCATAGCGCTTTTCACGCAGGGCGACGAGGCCGGTCATGAATTCGCTGTGCGCGTCACGCGGCCGCAGCTCCGCGACGCGCCTGAACTCGCGCAGTGATTCCGCATACATCCCTGTTTTGTAGAACGCGACGCCCAGATTGCGATGCTCGGCGACGCGCACGTCGATTGTGGGACTCGGGGCCGCTTCGCGCCTTCCAACCGGATGAACGAATCCCGCCGTCATCAACCCGTACAGCGCCTTGGCGACGTCGAACTCACCCATTCCCGTATCGTCGATCAGCGTGGCGACGTCGCGCTCACCGTCGAGCAGCGGGATGAGCTGCTCCTGCTCAGGCGTTAGGCCGACGCCGCTCGTCTCCAGCCGCTCGCGATCGAGCCCGTAGACGATGTCGAAGCTCGGAATGCGTTTCTGTATCTCGCTCCATTCGTCGATGCGCCGCGCGCCTTCCAGCAGCAGCGACTCCGGATTGATCGAGACGAGGAAGTCCTGCTCGTCAGGCTTGACCTCTGCTTCGAACGCGAACGTGCCTTCGTGCCACGTGAACAGAAAGTAGACGGCTTCTTCGATCTGCAGCTTGATGTAGCGATGCAGCTCCTCGCGCGCGATCATCTGCTTGGCCACGAGGATTTCTCCGAGCCGGCGGTCCGGCTGGTGCGACTGTTCCGCGATGGCAGAATCCAGCTCGGCTCGCGTTATCAGGCCGTGCTTCACGAGCACGTCGCCTAACCGGTCGCGCCGATTGACGACCGAGGCGAACGAGATGCGCCCTTTGTTGAAATAGATGTTCCCGAAGCTCTGCTTCTGGGCGATGCTGAGGCAGCCTGTCTTCTTCCCCATCGCCAGCAGCTGCAGCACGTCGGGAAGACTCGCTTCACGGAGATTGCCGCGAATTGCCATCAGCGCATCTCCTCGATCAGCAGGCCGTCGGCGTCGGGCCAGTCGAGCACGATCTTCTCGACGTCGAGGAAGTACGAGTCGGACACACCCTGGATGGTCTCGGGCACGCCCTCCGGCGGCGTGATGCTGAGAGGCGTTA
>DATBKN010000502.1:0-12617 GCA_036555845.1 Gemmatimonadaceae bacterium
CCAGCGCCGCGTTTCCGGCTTCGGTAGCGAAGGCTGCGCTCACCCCTCTGATGATGTGCTTGACGAGCGGTACGGAGTGCGGATTGACGCTCAACGTGCGCACACCCAAGCCGAGCAGCGCGAACGCCATCAGCGGCTGCGAGGCCATTTCGCCGCATACAGTGACGTCGAGATTGTGCTCTGCGCCGACATCGACGGTGCGCTTGATGAGCCGCAGCACGGCGGGATGCAGCGGCGTGAATCGCGTCGCGAGGTTCACGTTGCCGCGATCGACGGCCAGCGTGTATTGCACGAGATCGTTGGTGCCGATCGAGAAGAACGCGACTTCACCGACGAGAGTGTCAGCCGCGACGGCGGCCGCGGGCGTCTCGACCATCACGCCTAACGGCATGTCATGTCGATACGCGACGCCGCGCGCTTCGAGCTCGCTGGCCGCTTCGCGCAACAGGCGTCGCGTCGTGCGCACCTCGTCCACGGTGACGATGAGCGGGAGCATGATGCGGATGTCGCCGTGCAACCCGGCGCGCAGCAGCGCGCGGAGTTGGTCTTTGAACAATTCCGGCTCGTCGATGCACATGCGGATCGCGCGCCATCCGAGGAACGGATTCGCCTCCGTCGGAAACCCACCGACGGGAAGCTTGTCACCGCCGATGTCATACGTGCGGATCACGACAGGACGCCCTTTGAAGGCCTCGGCGACACTGCGATAGGCGAGGTATTGCTCTTCCTCGTCAGGCATTGCCGCGCGACCCACGACGAGGAATTCCGTGCGCATCAGGCCGACGCCGTCGGCGCCGCTCTTTGCCGCGTCATCGGCTTCTTCCGCAACGTCGACGTTCGCGCGGATCGTTAGGCGCACACCATCCGTCGTCACCGCATCGACTGCGGCCTGGGCGCGCAGCTCTTCGTGCGTCTCCGCTTCGCGCACTGCGCGATGGCGGTACGTGGCGATCTCCGCGGGGCTCGGATTCACGATCAAGAGACCGCTCGAGCCGTCCAGGACCGCGGTCTCGCCGCCTCGCAGCCGAGTCGTCGCGTCGCGCAAGCCGACCACGGCGGGAAGCCCGAGGGAGCGAGCCAGGATGGCGACGTGCGCCGTGCGCGTTCCAGCGTCCGTCGCGATGGCCGCGATGGCCGCGCGATCCAGCTGGACCGTTAGGCTCGGTGTCAGATCGTGCGTCACGAGAATGGCGTTCGTGCCGATCGGAACGTCGACAGGATCGTGATCCGGCAGCCCGAGGAGCATCGTGAGCAGACGGATGTGCACGTCGGCGAGATCGCCAACGCGTTCACGCATCATCGGCACCGCGTGCTTGGCGAAATGCAGGCGCCAGTCGATCATTACGAGGTCGACGGCCTTTTCCGCGCTCAGGTTCTGCCTAACGTACGATTCCATCTGGTTCAGCAGCTCACCGTCCTCGAGGATGGAGATTTGCACCTCGAAGATGGCCGCTTCCTCGGCGCCGGCCTGACGCTCGACGCGCCCTGCGATGGCTCGCAGCCGCTCGATTGCTTTCTGCACCGCGACGTGCAGACGATCGATCTCCCGCCCGATCTGATCGTCGTCGATGATGCGATGCGGCACCTCGGGCGGTTCCCAGCGCAGCAGATGCACCGGGCCGATGACGATCCCCGGCGACGCGGAAATCCCGCTGAGCGCGCGATCCACTTACTTCTCGCCGAAGCGGTTCGAGATCAGCGTCGTGAGTGCGTCGACGGCTTCCTTAGCGTCCGGACCGTCAGCGCGAACGTTGAGTGCTGCACCGAACTCCGCCGCCAACATCATGACACCCATGATGCTCTTGCCATTGACCTCGAGGTCGTCGCGCGCGAGCCGGATATCCGACTTGAACTTCGCGGCGAGCTTGACGATCTCCGCGGCCGGCCGCGCGTGCAGGCCGTTCTTGTTGGCGATGGTGACGACGCGCTCGATCATGGACGCAGCGTCGAGTAGATAGCCACGAGAGTCAGTGCGATGAGACCAGCCTTCCAACCTTCAAGTCGCCCTTGCAGGCGTACGAGCACCAAAGCGGCGGCGAGCGCCACGAGCATGCCGAAGGCTAGACGTACGATGCCTGACGGTCCTGATCCGGCGATGCGGTCGAAGATAAGCGGCAGCGCTAGTACGCCGAGCGCCGCGCCTGCGCGTCCGATGAACTGAGGTCCGTGGCGCAAGACCGGCGTCCCCAAGGAGGGCGCCACGCGCAGTCCTTCGCGCCAGCCGACGCGAAGGCCCCAGATCAACAGCCAGATGTGGCCAATGTTGTAGAGCAGCAGGAATCCAGCGACGACGAGCAGCGGCCCGGCGCCAAGTCCGAATAGGCCCAAAGCCACGAGCGAGCAGAAGGGCAACCACGCCGCCCACACGAGACGGTCTCCGAGGCTGCCTAACGGGCTGCACAGCGCTCGGCGATAGCGCTCGATCTGTTTGGGCGCTTCGCCGTCAAGCTCCGCGCGGGCGAGCGCGCCGACAGCGACGGCAGCCAGGTACGGATGCGCGTTGAAGTACTGGCTCTGCCGCGCCAGCGCCGCGCGGTAGGCTGCTCCATCGGGTCCACCGGGCAATAGCCGCAGCGCCGGCTCGACACAAAAGCCGGTGCCGGTGCCGATCAGCGTCTCGTAATTCCAGGACCCCTGGATCGCGAGCAGCCGGACGAACATCGCCACATGCGTGCGCAGCGGCAGCGGTCGCGGCGTGCTCGTCATGCGAAGAACACCAGCGCTACGCTGACGACGACGGCCCCGAGCATGATGATCTTCGCGTTAGGCACGCTCGAGAAGTGCTTCCACACGGCGCCGGCGGCAACCGCCACCGCCGCGATACCAAGCGTGAGGCGCGTGCTGTCAGGAGACTGTGTCCAACCGCGAGCTGCGATGTCGCGCAGCGGGAGCGAAATCGCGAGGAGCAATGCCGTGAGCGCCCCGCCGCGCAGAAGGTCCGCTGTCAGGCCGCTCAGTTGCAAGCCGAGAATGACGCGCGGATCGCCGCTTGCCACAGCGTCGTGATTGCGGCGTGCGCGCTGCGCGTTGAGCGTGCGCAAGCGAACCATCGACCAGCCGCCGAGCCACGCGCCGCTCAGTCCAATGATCACCGACATGACGAGCGCGCCGGCGGAACCGCCTGGGGCGTCGGCATAGAGTGCGCCGCCAACGAGCGAGGCCGAGCCCCACTCGGGGTAGCGCGAAGCGCCAACGGGGAGCGTCTCGAGGGCGAAGCATTCCAGGATAGCGCCGCAAAGCAATCCCATCGACGCGCTGCCTGCGATGGCGCCGCCTAACGTGGCTGCTACGATCGGGCGCGAGAGCATCGCCTGCGGAAAGCTCACGGTGTCGAAGCCCACGATGGCTCCGGCGGCGACAACCAGGGCAGTATCGGCGGGCGTCATCGCACGCCTTCGGCGCTCAGCATCTCACTCAAGGCGAGCGGACGTGCCGCGGGCACATCCTGGGCCGTTACTTCGATTCCACGCGCTTCGAGTGCGCGCAGCGCGTCCTCCTCCGAAGGACTCAAGAAAACATAGCGCAGGCGCTGCACACGACCGGGCCGATGGTGGATGCCGCCGATGTTCACGCGCTTGATGCTGCCGCTCGCGTCGCAAAGCTGCGCCATTGTCGGGATGTCGGCCGTGAGCAGGAGCCCACGGCGATCATCGGTTTGATAGCGCAACAAGTTCTCGGACGCTCCCGCGACCGAATCGAAGTGCACGCCCATCTCCGGTGGCACACCCATGCGATACAATTCCTGCTCCCACTCGCTCGCGGCGACTTCGTCGTCGACGAGCACGATGAACTCGAGAGCTAGCGGCTGCCCCCAGCCCACCACCACCTGGCCGTGGATAAGCCGGTCGTCGATGCGATACAGCTCAATTGCCACGCGGAGCCTCCGCGCTTCCTTCAATAGTGGCCAGTGCGGTGCGTCCGCGCTCGACGGCATAACGAGCGGTGTCGGCCGGCGTCATCGGCTCACTGAAAACGAATTCCAGCAGCGTCGCGAGGTTCGCGCCCGTCACCAGAACCAGATCGGGACGCTCGCGCAGCAATCGCCGCGCGGCCATGGTGCAGCTGCCGGCCGGCAAGTCGGTGAAGATCGTGGAGACGTTAGGCTGACTCACCAACTCGCGCATCTGTTTCTCGACGTCCTTGGCCGACAGATCGCGATTCGAGAATGGCAGGAATACTTCGGGGCGACCGGCGATCTGCGCGACAGCGGAGATAATGCCCGTGGCGAAATCCGCGTGCCCCGCTACGAGGGCGCGACGATCGGTGGGCGGACGGGTGCCGCTGATGCCGCTGTCGCCGCGGCTGCTGCCTTCACTCATCGTCTTCCACGAGGTACTGGCGCACCTCGGAGGCCGCACGCATGTGCGTGATGAGCCGATCGTTGAAGATCTTCGCCGCGTCCATGCCGCTGTACTTGAGCAAATGATTCATCGCGATGACTTCCGCAATGACTGTAATGTTTTTCCCCGGGTTCAGATACACCGTAATCTTCGGGAGCGAGACGCCGAGGATTTCAGTGCTCTCGCCGTCCAGGCCGGTGCGGTCCGCGTTGACGTGCTCGGACCACTCGACGAGCTGCACGACGACCTCGATACGCTTTTGCTGCCGCACGGCACGCACGCCGAAGATGTGCGAGATGTCAATCAACCCGACGCCGCGAATTTCCATCACGTGACGCTGTAAGTGATGCCCGCGGCCAATGACGACGTCATTGCCGCGACGCGTCACGAGCACGAGATCGTCGGCGACGAGGCGATGCCCGCGTTCGACGAGATCGAGGACGCACTCCGATTTACCGATGCCGCTCGCGCCCGTGAACAGGAGCCCGACGCCGAAGACGTCTGCGAGCGATCCGTGGAGAGTCGCCGCCGGCGCGAACAGCTCCTCGACAACCGGTTTCGCCAAACGATAGAACTCGGCCGTCTTGAGTGGCGAGCGATATACTGGGATCCCGGCCGCATCCATGAGCTGAAGCAGTGGCGGCGGAGGGTCCTGCGCCTTCGTGATGAACACGATCGGCAAGCCGAACGCGCTGAATTGCTGCAGATTCTTGCGTCGATCGACATCGCCTAACGAGCGCAGGTAGGCTACCTCCGTCTCGCCGAGTACCTGCAGCCGGTCGGCGACGAAGCGGCCCACAAAGCCGGCGAGCGCGAGGCCAGGACTCGAGATCTCGCCCGTGGGGACGACTCGATCGGTGCCGGCGATCTGGCCGAGCTGCTCGAGCTCCAGGACGTCGCGCAGGCGCTCAATGACTTTACCTACCGTGATCGACGGACTCACGCTTTGGCTGCGCGGCGCGCGCGGGATTTGGCTGGACGCTTCGCGTGATTCGTTTGCGACGCGAGATGCTGCAGCGCGAGATCCAGCGCCGCCGCGTATTGGCTCGCGCGCCCTTCGGCGACGAGGTTTTTCCTGCGTGGAGCGTGCAACACGATCTCCACGCGCCGTGTGGGACCGTCGTGCTCGAACACGACGTGCGCATCCACCGCGCGCCGGAGCCGCCGTGCAAGTTTCGCAATTGTCTGTTCTGCCTTCTCTCGTACCAACTCGCTGACTTTCGCGTTATGCGAGCGCCACAGTATCTCCACAGCGTCAACCTCCGGTGCGCACAATGTTCGTTAGGTGCGCGGCCGTTTCGCGTGCCGCGCGCTCCCAGGTAAAGCCCAGCGCGAACTCGCGGGCCGTGAGACCCAGGGTCTTCACCTCAGCTGGACTTTGCGCCAAACGCCGCATGGCGCCGGCGAGTGCGGGGATATCTCCGTGCGGCACGAGATACCCAGTCTCGCCGTCGCGGACCGATTCACGAATTCCAGGGGAATTCGACGCCACGACAGGGGTGCCACACGCTGCTGCTTCGAGATTCGTGATGCCCCAACCTTCCTTTGGAGAGGTAAAGACCAGCGCCCACGAACGTCGCAGCAAATGAAGCTTGTCATCTTCGCTAATGCGCCCAAGAAACGTCACCTGCTGGGACAGGTCAAGCGACGCCGTCAGTTCTTCGAGACGCCGTCGATCGTCGCCTGCCCCTGCTATTTCGAGCCGAGCATTCGGCATGTCGATCGCACGTAAGCCACGCAGGATGAGATCGACGCGTTTATACCTCTTCAGTCGACCGAGGTAGGAAAACGTCGGCTGCGGTGCGCGGGCTTCGGGCTGCGGAGTGAAATGATCCGTGTCGATGCCGCAATAGATGACACTGATGTGCTCACGAGGAATTCCGCGCGCTACCAGGTCATCTGCAGTGCTCTCGCTGATCGCCTGGAACGGCGCAGCTTGATAAAAGCGTGGAATCGGCCGCTCGAGCGTCCATACGAGCGCGGCGAGAGGAAATGGCGCTTCCTGGAAGACGGTATCCCCGAAGAGGTGCGGAACGAGCGCTACCACCGGTGTCGAGGTCCAGCGCGGCGTGTACAGTGGGACCTTGTTGATGTCCTCCACGATGACGTCAAAGCTTTGTTGCCTGACAAGCGCTCGATAGGCACCGCGAGCGAGAAATGGGAAGCTGTAGCGCGTGCCCACGCGGTGCACGTGCATTCCGTCGAGTTCCGCTGTAGCCGGTGCGTTGGGCCAGCCACCGCACAGCAGCGTGACGTCGAAGCCCTGTCTCGTCAGGCGTCCGAAGATTTCGTGCAGATGTATCTCAGCGCCGCCGGCGAGTGGATTCTCGCGGTCCTGCCAGTTGATGACGAGGACCCGCAACTAGAGACTCCCCATTTGTCGCGCGATCGCGTCGAGCACGCCGTTCACGAAACGCGCGCTTTCGAGCGTTCCAAACCGTTCAGCGAGTGTGACGGATTCCTGTATGACGACGCGCGGAGGCGTAATGCCCGTCATTAACTCGGCTGAGCCGAGCCTGAGTACCGCTCGCTCAATTGCCCCTAAGCGACCCAGGCGCCAGTTGCGCGTCGCGGCGGCAATGCCGGCATCTATTTCTTCGATGCGAGACTCGACAACGGTGAGAACGCGCTGTGCGACGTCGCGCTCTTCCCTTGTAACGGCGAGATCGGTCCAGACGCGATCTGCATAACGTTCGAGCGACGCGACTGTCGAGCGTCCTGCGAGGTCCCAGGCGTAGAGCACTTGTATCGCGCGCGCTCGGGCGCGCCGACGCATGCGCTGTTCAGACCTGCTCAGCCGCATCCAGTCGATCGAAGAGATCGGCCATTTCGAGCGCGGCGAGCGCCGCGTCCCAGCCTTTGTTTCCATGGTCGCCGCCGGCGCGAGCTTCCGCCTGGGCGAGGTTCTCGCACGTGAGGAGGCCAAACCCGATCGGCATGTCGAATTCGGCGATTGCCTGAGACAGGCCGCGCGCGGCTTCGTTCGCGATGTAATCGAAGTGCGGAGTCTCGCCCCGGATCACCGCACCGACGGCGATTATCGCGTCGTAGCGCTCCGTGGCAGCGAGGTGGCGAGCCGCACCCGGGAGTTCCCAAGCGCCAGGCACCCAAATCACGTCGGCGTCATCGAACGCGACGCCGTGGCGCGTGAGCGCGTCGAGCGCGCCTTCGACGAGGCGCTGCGTTACGGTCTCGTTGAACCGGCTCGCGACTACGGCGCAGCGTCGGCCGGCACCGTTAGGCGAGCCGCTGAACTCCGCCATCTACGACGCGAGCATGTGGCCAAGCTTGAGCCGCTTGGCGGTGAGATAGCCGGCGTTTTCGTCCGTCGCCGGCGCTTCGATGCGCACGCGATCGACGACTTCCAGGCCATAACCTTTGAGGCCGACGAGCTTCTTGGGGTTGTTCGTCAGGAGCCGCACGGACTTGAGCCCCAGGTCCAGCAGGATTTGCGTCCCGATGCCGTAGCTTCTGAGGTCGGGCTTGAAGCCTAACGCCTCGTTCGCTTCGACAGTGTCGTGACCCGCGTCCTGCAGCGCGTAGGCCTTGAGTTTGTTGAGCAGGCCGATGCCGCGCCCTTCCTGGTCCAGATACACGACGACGCCACGTCCCTCGCGCACGATCGCGTCCATCGCGGCCATGAGCTGCCAGCCGCAGTCGCAGCGCCGGGAATGAAAAACGTCGCCCGTTAGGCACTTGGAGTGCATGCGCACCATCACGTTCTGGCCGTCGCCCACGTCGCCAAAGACCAGCGCCACGTGCTCCGCGTTGTCCACGTCGTTGCGATAACCGATGATCTTCCATTCGCTCGGCGGGGCTTCGACGGGGAGCGTCGCCTCGGCGACGCGGTGCACCAGCCGCTCGTGCTTGAGCCGGTGCGCCACGAGATCGGCGACCGTTATGAACGTGATCCCGTGCTCTTTGGCGAAGGCTTCCAGGGCGTCGCGCCGCATCATCACGCCGCTTTCGTCCAGGATCTCACAAAGCACGCCGGCAGGCGTTAGGCCGGCCAGGCGGCAGAGGTCGACGGCTGCTTCTGTGTGCCCGACGCGCTGCAGGACGCCCCCCTCGCGCGCCTTGAGCGGGTGCACGTGCCCCGGACGCCGCAGCTCGGCGGGCGTCGTGCGCGGGTCCGCCGCGACGCGGATTGTCGTCGCCCGGTCGGCGGCTGAAATGCCGGTCGTGACGCCAAACTTCCCAGCCGCATCGATGCTCACGGTGAACGCCGTGCGCATCGCTTCTGTATTCTCGGTCTCCTCGCTCTGCATCGGCAGCTCGAGGGCTTTGATTCGGTCGGCGCTGAGCGCGAGGCAGATCATCCCTTTGGCGCGCAGCATGAAGTTCACCTTCTCCGCCGTGATCAATTCAGCGGCGCAGATGAGATCCCCTTCATTCTCGCGCGCTTCGTCATCCGCTACGACGACGAACTTTCCGAGTTTGATGTCCTCGATTGCCTGTTCGACGGAACCGAAAGTCATAGGTCTGAGGTCGGAGGTCGCAGGTCGGAGGCGATGTGCGCCGTAAGCAGACGCCTAACGTACTTACCTATCACGTCACCCTCGACATTCACGAGGTCATTCTCCACAAGCGCACCAAGCGTCGTGTGTCGGCGCGTGTATTCAATGAGCGATACTTGAGCAACTTGCGGCGCCGGCGTTGCGTTGATCGTTAGGCTCACGCCATCAATCGTAATAGACCCGTGCGGAATCAGCAGCTCGTCCAGCTCAGCCCCGACGTCGACGTCGACGAGCAGCGCGTCATCACCCTCGCGCACCGACGCGACGCGACCAACTGCATCCACGTGACCCTGCACGATGTGGCCGCCGAGGCGGTCGCCGGCCCGAAGCGCGCGCTCGAGGTTGACATGAACTCCCCCTCCCCCAGCCCAGCGCGCCAACGTCGTGCGTGATCGCGTCGCCTCCATCACCGCCGCAACGAACCAGCCGGGTCCGCTTTCCCGCGCCGTCAGGCAGACGCCGTTAACCGCGATGCTCTCGCCGGGAGCGACATCCTCGTATGAACAGGAAATGCGTAGCTCCAGCCCAGCCGCCGACGGCCGCGCTGATTCGATCAAACCGATGCTGTCGACGAGTCCTGTAAACATCACATACCTGACGGGGCGTACACGGTCATGGAATCATCACCCAACTGCTCTTGCCGCACAACCTTCCACCTGGGACCAGGTGCGGCCAGCTCGGGCGGTGTGAAGGCAAAAGCCATAACGCCTTCGGGGCCGAGTTCGACCTTGGTCTGAAACATAACGATTCGGTCCACTGACCCGGCACGCAGCGCTGCCCCCGCGATCCGGGCACCTCCCTCCAGCAGCACCGACCGTATCCCTCGGGAGGCCAGTTCGAGGAGGCCATCGTTGAGATCGCGCACTTCAAGCACAGTGACACCAGCGGCCATCAGTGCCGAGCGCTGCTCCGCTTCGATCCGCATCACCATCAGGATCGTGGGGACTTCGCGCGCCGTCGCCACGAGTCGGCTCGAGCGCGACAGCTTACCCCCGCGCGAAAACACCACGCGAACTGGCGGCTTTCTGGGCTGCGGCACGTCCCTGACTGTAAGGAGCGGATCGTCTGCCAGCGCGGTTCCGAGTCCTATAGCTATCGCATCGTGTCCGGCGCGCAGACGATGCACCTCTCGTCGCGCCTGCTCGCCCGTGAGCCAGCGCGGCGTGCGTGCCTCGTCCGCGATCGCCCCCTCGCGCGACACGGCGAGCTTCAGCGTGACGAATGGCCGATAGAACTCCGCCCCGTGAAAATAGATGATGTTCTGTTCGCGCGCTTCATCCCGGAGCACGCCTAACGTGACGTCGACGCCTGCCTTGCGCAGCTTCTTGGCGCCGCCACGCGCTGTCGGGTTGGGATCTTCGACGGCAGCGACGACTCGTCGCACGCCGGCCGCCAGCACGGCATCGGTACACGGCGGCGTTTTTCCAGTGTGCGCGCACGGCTCCAGAGAGACGTACAACGTCGCGCCGCGCGCCTTTTCACCGGCATTCTGCAGGGCAACAACCTCTGCATGGGGACCGCCGAATACGGCGTGATATCCCTCGCCTACAATTTTGCCGTCACGGACAACGACGGCACCAACCATCGGATTCGGGGCGGTATGGCCCCAGCCGCGCTCGGCCAGCTCGAGCGCGCGGCGCATGAAAAGAAGATCTGCTTCGTCGTGAGCCGCGCGCTCGTTAGGTGTCACTCAAAACGAGAGACGGATCCCCAGCGAACCGTAAGAATGCGACTGGTCCGCGCGTGAGGACCCAAACTGGTTGTACGGATCGATCGCGCCGCCGCGTACGTATCCGACCTCTGCGGCCAATCTGACCACCGAGAGGTTCACGGCAATGTCCGCGAAGACGTTGTCGCGGTCGAGCCGCTGGCTGGCACTGATGTCGCTTGAACGGAAGACGTTCCCGGCCACACTTACCTCCACTTCCGCGGTTGCGGCCGTGTTGTAACGGTCGCGTCCCGCGCCCAGCACGAACGTAATCGGCTTGAGACTCTTCTGCAGCATGACACGCCAAGCTTGCGACTCCACGTCGATGGACCGGACGGCGAGCTGATCATCGTTGACCTGCGCTACCACATCGACACGCGGCAAATCACGCCGCAAGAAGCTCACGCCGAGGCCAGGCGTCAGCCCCGATTCCTGAATGACGCCTACTCGGCCGCCGAAACCCAGTTTGAGCGAGCCGTCGGGCGCGGTGATCGTCACGTTTGATTGAGCGACGTCGGGGATGTAGGCGAGGTTCGCCAACGCATCCACGGCAAGGACGTTGAGTCCGCCAGGCCCCATGCGGATGCCGGGGAAGACTCCCAGCGCGGCGTCGACAGTCGGAAGGCCGAGCACTCGATCGTCCACCTGATACGTCGTCTGGGTCGCGCCTAACGGGCTTGGCGACACCAGATCGACGCGCGGCACGCGGCCCGGCAAAAGGTTCGCGCGCATGCCGACGGAAAACTTCCCGAGCTTGCCGAAGGCGATTCCCTGACCGAGCGTCGCGCTGCCGCCGGTAATGGCGATGCCGAGCTGCGGCGCGAGGTACTGGAACGTGTCAATCGCCTTCTGACACGCATCCTGCGTCGCGCGCTGGGAGACCGTTGCGGACCCGCATTGAGGATCGAGATTGCCCGATTGCCCCAGAAGCGGCGCTGCAGTGAGAACACTGCCGACAACAACTGCTCGGAGATGCATAGCGCTACCCGTGGTCGAGGTGGACTCGTCCCGATCCGGCCGAGGTTTGTCCCACCCGCCACGCATCGACACCCGCCGCGCGCGCATTGGAGATGACGTCATCCGCAGCCGACTCTGGACCGACGACGATCATCCCAACACCCATGTTGAAGGCGCGGAACATCTCGTCGCGCGGGACCTGGCCCGCGTCTTCTAGGACGCGATAGAGTGGTGGAACGTCCCAGCTGCGTACGTCCACTGTTACGTCGAGGTCCGAAGGCATCACACGGTTGAGGTTCCCCGGGATTCCGCCCCCCGTTATGTGCGCCAATGCGTGGATCTTGGAGAGCACGGGACGAAGAGCGCTGAGGTACGAGCGGTGTACGGTGAGAAGTACATCAGCAACGCTCGCGTCCAGTCCGGGGAACGCGTGGGTCATATCCAGCCCCAGTCGCTCGATTACGATGCGGCGGGCCAGCGAGTAGCCGTTCGTATGCAGCCCGGAGCTCGCCAGCGCAATGAGTGCGTCGCCCCGCCTAACGCGGTCCCTGCCGAGCAGCTGTCCTTCTTCGACAGCGCCAACGATGAACCCCGCCACGTCATAATCAGGCGGCGTGTAGACGCCTGGCATCTGCGCGGTCTCGCCCCCGAGCAATGCGCACCCGTTTTCGCGGCACCCGGCCGCGACGCCAGCGACAATCGCCTCGAGCACGTCGTCATCGAGGACGCCGAACGCCACGTAGTCGAGAAAGAACAGCGGGAGCGCCCCCTGTGCCAGAATATCGTTGACGCAGTGGTTGACGAGATCGTGGCCGATCGTGTCGTGCTTGTTCGCCGCGATCGCGACCTTCAGTTTTGTTCCGACGCCGTCTGCACTGGCGACGAGCACCTGGTTCGCGCCGCTCGGCGCGCGGAATAATCCGCCAAAAGCACCGAAGGCGCCTAACGTGCCGGCCGTGCGCGTCGAGTCGACGAGTTTTTTTAGGCGAGCCTTGGCGGCGTCGCCGGCCGAGATGTCCACGCCCGCGCTGCGATAGTCCAGCGGCGTCGTCATTAGCTCTCGGCCAAGTCCGCCTCGAAAGCGACGAGACGGCC
>DATBKN010000503.1:0-2637 GCA_036555845.1 Gemmatimonadaceae bacterium
GTATCAGTGACGAGCGGCTCCACGAGCTCGAGGCGTACTAGTCGCATCCGGACGCGATTGACAGGCCTGGAGCGGCAACGCTACAACGTATCTGCGCCAGAGAAGAACAGGGCGACCCTTCGGCAACGAGGGGTGGGTTCATTGCTAAAGAATCCACAAGTGTTCCGAGCCACCTGGCGCATTGACAAGAGCGTCCGCGTAACGCGGGCGTGTTGTTTTTCCCCGCAGCAGGCTGCGAACTACGACCGCTCGATTGGCGTGTCGTCGCGGTTACCCCACTCCTGCCATGAACCGTCGTAGCTGCGAACGTGCGGGTAGCCGAGCACGTGCTTCAGCACGAACCACGTGTGCGCGGACCTGATGCCAAGCTGGCAGTGGGCGATGATCTCTTTATCCGGCGTCACTCCCTCGGCTTCGTACATCGCGCGTAGCTCTTCGGGAGACTTGAGCACATTCGGGCCGACGGTAGCATCGGTCCACTCCACGTGTGCCGCGCCCGGTATGTGGCCGCCGCGCGCGGCGCGCAGGTTCTCGCCCGTGTACTCGTCGAGCGCCCGCACGTCGAGGACAACGCGATCTGCCGCGTCGATAGCCGAGCGCACGTCTTCAATCGTGGCGCGGTTCGACGCGTCGACGCGCGGCGGCAGAGGATATGGCGATGGACGGACATTCGGAACTTGCGACGTCGTCGGGCGACCTTCCAAAAGCCAGCGCTCGCGGCCGCCATCGAGCACGTGCACGGCGCCCGGATGCGCGTAGTAGTCCATCGTCCATAGCCCGCGGATCGCGAATGAGCTGTGCCGGTCGCCGTACCAGACGACCGTCATTTCCGGCGTCACAGCGAGCCGGCTCATCAGTGCGGCAAATTGCTCCGGCGTGATGATGTATCCCGACGAGTCGTCCGGTTGCAGCAGTAGCTCTCGGTGCGTGTCGACCCACAATGCGCCGGGTATGTGCGCCGCATCATATGCGGACTTCTCAATGCTCGCCTCGATGATCCGGAGCACCGGATCATGTAGCCGCGCTTCAAGCCAATCCGGCGTAACGAGCGCGCTCATAACCTGACCTACCGAACTACCGATTACTGACTTACCACCCAATTGACCCGCTACGCGTCACACGATCGGCGCGTCCGTACGGCCGGCGTCGCGCGCGAGGTCGGTCATTTGCGCCGCCGTGCGCTCGTCGAGTTTCATGAACGTGCCATCGCCCTCCGCCAACAGTGCGCCGCTCGCGTCGCGCACCTCGCCGCGAAGCTCGATAAGGCGGCTGCGGTCGTTCGTCACCCACGCCTCGATGCGCAGTGTCTGGTCGAGGCGTACCGGACGACGGAAGCGCACGTTGAGACGCGCCGTCGCGCCCCACTCTCGCGCTCCGTAGACCGCCCAGCCCATCGCTTCGTCGATCATCGTCGCGACCAGGCCCCCGTGCATGCGGTTGGGGTAGCCCTGCTGGTAATCGCACGGCGTGTAGTCGCACACGGTGCGGTCGCCATCGCGGCGGAACTCCATGTGCAGGCCATTCTGGTTCTCGACGCCGCAGGCGTAACACATGACGCCGCGGCCGCCGTTTCGCTCCTCACTCACGATGAACTCGGCCGTCGCCGGCCGTCCTCCGATACGCTTGCGCGACCCTCGATCAAGATCTCGCCGTGCTGGTTGGCGCATTGCACCGCGTATTCTTGCGTTCCGTCGGATGGCTTCGATGGCGTCGCCGATGCCGTCACGGTGTCGCCCGCGCGTGTCGGCGCCTTGAAGCGCACCTTCAGACGCCCGCTGTTGCGCCACGCTTCTCCGTGCGCGTCATGCATCATTTCGCCGATCAGGGCGAGGACGAGCATGCCGTGGGCGATCGTGCCGCCGAACGGCGTCGTCGCCGCGAAGGCAGGGTCAACGTGGATCGGATTGTCGTCGCCGGAGGCGGCGGCGTACGCGTCGATCTGTGATTGCGTGATCTCGCGCACCACGGGCTGTACCAATCCTGTCACGCGCCACCGCCCGGCGCCATGATCGTCGTCCGCGCGCGCAGCGCAACGCCGTCCGAAGTCGAAACTTCCAGCTCGATGACGCTGATCACGTACCCCTGACGCTCGGAGCGCTGAGCGATGCGCCCGGTGAGTGTGAGCGGGTCGCCGGTATCGACCTCCCGTACGTGCTCGACCTCCTGGCCGGTGTGGAGTGAGCCTTTCGGCAACCAGATCTGAGCCTGCAACGCAGTCAGCGCTAACGCGAGGATCGCGAGCGGGGGTACTGCGGAGCCGTAGATCGTGGCGTCACCGGTTGCGCGCAAGTAGGCGTCCACTTGCTCGCGTAAGAGTGCGAAGTCCGAACGCTCGAGCTCGTGCCCGCGCGGGAGTGCGGCGATGCTCGTGCGTGACGTCGAGGTCATCGATTGAGGCTACGAGCGGCGATCAGGAGTGTCAAACACGCGCTAAACGCACGGTTCCTTCATGTAGGACTGCCCCCAGCGCTCGAGCGCGGCGAGCGCCTGGCCGAGCTGGTGGCCCTTTGGCGTGAGATCGTACTCGACCCACGGCGGCATCACGGCGACGATATGACGACTGACGACATCGAGCTCCTCGAGGTTCTTCAGTCGATCGCGCAGCGTGCGTGAATTGCAGCCGCCGATGTTGTGCGC
>DATBKN010000504.1:0-25780 GCA_036555845.1 Gemmatimonadaceae bacterium
AGGTCGCCGGCCATGTCGAGCGCGTGCCGCTGTCTGAGGTCCTCGAAGCGCACCGTGAGCATCAGCGCCATTCCCTGCCCGGCGCACTCGGCCGCAAGCTCCGTGAGCCGCTCGTCGTCGACGCCGAGTCCCCAATGCACCGGATACGCCCGAATCGCAGGGGCTTTCTTATCGGCGCAGCGTTTGAGCGCGTCGCGCCACTGCGGCCAGTCGGGACGAATTGTTGGAACGGCTCGCAGGCGCTCAGAATGAGCGCCGAGACGCGACATGAGAGCTTCATTCGCGTGCGTCGGATCGCGCTGCCAGACCGCGGGAAGACTGCCAACCCACGCCTGTGTGATCTCTTCACGATCCATGACCCTAACGAGGACGTCCGGATCCGGGTGTGGCACGGAGCGAAACGGATACTCGCCGACGAAGGCGTTGACGTCGATGCGTGGCGTCATGCGACTGTGCGCGCCGAACTTCGTCCTTGACGCGCCGGCGGGGTCGCGGATTCGTCCGCGTCGTCAAAGGCGCCCGGCGGAAAGATTCGCGTTGCATTGCGCCAGCGGATGTCGGCGAGATCATCGGCCGAAAGACCGATCGCTTCGAGCGCCCAGAGCTTGGCTAGGCCGGTGCACAACGTGAGGTCGGCACCCCACAACAGCCGGCGCGGACCGACGGCGGTGAGCGCGTCGTCCAGCATCCCGCGATCTACACCGCTCCCGGAAAGATCGAGATAGACGTTAGGCGTCTCTCGCACGGCTGCGAACGTATGGCGATAGTCCCCGCCACCTCCGATGTGCGCCAGAATCACATTCACTGCGGGGTGCCGCGAGGCGAGTCGAGAAAGCTCGACCCCATCGGAGGCGTCCTGCCCTGGCCAGTATCGCCGCCGATGCTGCCAGATGTGGTGCAGGATGGGCAGTCCGTGGCTGACAGCGTATGCCGCGATCGGATCGACATGCGGATCGTCGGCTCGACGCGCGGCCGCGAGCTTGATGCCAACGGCACCTAACGCGACGCAGCGCGCGATCTCGCTGAGTGCGAGCGCCATGTCGTTTGGATTGACGGCGACATAGCTGCGGATGAGCACCCCGTGCGCGCGTTGCAGGGCGAGCATCGCGTCATTGCCCACGATCGTATCGGCGGGCGACTGGAAGTAGATGGGAGAGTTGCGCCCCCAGCTGCCCAGAATCGATCCAACGTGAGAGGTGATACCGATGGCGCGTCCGGCGCGAAGTCGCGCGGCATTGAGCTCGCGCCAATCGGCGCGGGCGCACCCGTCATAGTAGAAGTGCGCGTGGACGTCGATGAGCGGCCCTGCGCCGGCGAGAGCCATTCTTCGTTAGGTCAACGCGCCGCTGCGCAGCTGATCGGCGACATCAACGAATGCCGAACTTGCACCGGCTTCAATGGCATCCACGGTTTTCTCGTCGTGCGCCAGCGCGGGGAAATTGTATGCGCCGCGCTTGAAGAGCACGCCGTGGTGCGCAGCGCGCGCGAGGAAGAGCCGCTCCACCGCGGGATCGTCGAAGGCGAGAAACCACATTGGGGCGATCCCTTGCACTTGCACGCCGGGAACGCCGCTCGAGCGGATCGCTGCTCGCAGCGCGCGCATCATCTCTTCGCCGATGCTCCACAGCGTCTTGCTTACGTCCTCGCGTTCGAAGCGATCGACGACAGCGAGGGCTGCACCGATCGCGACGCTCTCGCCGGCGAGTGTGGAGGAGATCCAGGTCTCCGTCGCTACATCCATGACTGCCAGGCGCCCGGCGAGGGCCGCCAACGGGAATCCGTTCGCGAGGGCCTTGCCTAACGTGACGAGGTCGGGCTGCACTCCCGAGTATTCCTGATAACCAGCCGTGCGCAGACGGAAGCCGGTCTTGATTTCATCGAACACGAGGACGGCACCGCGTTCGGTGCACTGCTCGCGGGCCGTTGCGATCCATTGCTCCGACGGAAGCTTTTCCACGACTGGCTCGAGTACGACCGCCGCGAGGTCGCTGCCTGCTCGATCGCACGCCCCTTCGAGTGCGGTGACATCGTCAAACGGCACGCGCAGCACGTCTGCTTTCGCGCCCGCTGGAATTCCTCGAGCCGTGTTCGCCCAATCGTGCCAGCCGAAATAGCCGGAGCAGACGATCTTCGAGCGGCCGGTGGCAGCGCGCGCGACACGCACTGCTGCCGAAACGGCCTCCGCGCCGGATTTGAAGAAGCGCACTTGCTCGGCGCACGGCACCGTCTCACAAAGCCTTTCCGCCAGCTCGACTTCCGTAACGTGGGCGAGCCCGGCGACCCCGCCTAACGCAGCGGCGTTGAGTGCCAGCTGCAGCACCTGTTCGTCCGCATACCCTATAGCGACGCTCCCCAGCGCCATCGTGCAATCGATGAGCGTCTGCTCGTCCGTCGTGACGACTCGGCAGCCTCGCGCCGAGACGTAGTGCGTGGGCAAGTCGACGGCGCCTTCTCCCCACAGCGCTTCTGCGCGCTTGCTTCCTGTCGACGTGCCGCCCGGAATGACAAGCTCGGCGCGCTCGCGCCACGGCGTTTCGACGAGTGGAGCTTCGTAGTCGACGTTTTCTTCTTCGACGTCCTGTTCCGCCTCCGCCGCCTCGACTTCTTCGGCAGCGTTAGGTGCTTCGTCGGCGGCGGATTTCTCACCGCGGCCAAAAAACCGGCGCAGGGGCATGTGTGAAATCGGTAGGGGCGCGAGGCAAGGATCAAGGCTCCGCGGGATTCTCGTCCGGCAGATGCGCCTGCGTCAGCTGTGCCCGCTGCTGTCTGAGCTCCCGGTCCATCGCGCGGATGACCTCCAGTACCATCGCGCGCATGAGGGTGATCTCGCGCGCGTCGGGCTGCGCACGAAGCGTCAATGAGCGCAGCGTGCGCATGATGTGCTCACGGTAGCGCGTCTTGAAGAACTGAATGCGCTCGAGTGTTTGCTCCGCCTCGCCGAAGAAGCGCTCGAGCATCTCCTTCGAAGCGCTCGGCGCATCTTTGCGCGGCGGCGGCAACGCGCGAGTCGCGTCGCCGGCCGTTATGTGAAGCTCGTACAGCGCCACGATCACTGCCTGCGCGAGGTTGAGCGACGCATGCGAAGTCGTCGGAATCGTGACGGCGACGTGCGCGCGGTCCAGTGCCTCGTTAGGAAGGCCAAAGTCCTCACGACCGAACATCAGCGCGACGTTTCCGTCCTGCGCCTGTTCCAGCGCGCGCGTGGCTGCACCGCGCGCGTCTGTGAGCGCCCACTTGGCCGAGCGGTGCCGCGCCGTGAACGCGAGTACGAACGTGCAGTCCGCGATGGCTTCGTCCAGAGTCTCGCTGTTGACGATCCGATTGATGATGTCGTGGGTATCGTGCGCAATCCCCTCGAGACGATAGGGGTCGTACGGCACGGAGCGGACGAGCCTGAGCTCTTGCAGCCCGAAGTTCTTCATCGCTCGCACGGTTGCGGCGATGTTGATGGGGTTCTGCGGCTCGTAGAGCACAACGCGGATGCGTTCGAGAACGCTGTTAGGCATCCGCGATGATGAAACGCAGGAAACGCGACGGATCCTGCCTGTCGCCGCGCAGGTAGACCCATTCACCGCGCCCACCGCTCAGCACGAGCTGGCCGCGCCGCCGCTCACGCTCGGGCGGAGGCGGCATTTCATTGATGATGACGTCGCCCAGGAAGGAGCCGTCGGACGCGAAAGATGCGAGCGGAGCGATCACGCGCAGCGCGTAGCCGCGCGCCGTTGGGCGCCAGCTCGCACGGAGAGTTGGGACCGAAGCGCCATTGTTGCTTTCACGCGCTGTCACTCTCACGTTAGGCGCCGGCATCTCGGGAACCAGAATCCAGCTGCAGGATCTCGCATGTCCCTCTGCGTCGTTGCCGACGAGGTACAACTGGACGCCGTCAGAGTTGATGTCAGGGTGCTCGTTATCGAGTGGATTCACCGCGCGAGCGGCTGCAAACGCAACGGGTCGTTTCTCGACACTGATGTCTATGTATAAGTCTGTAGCCGTTGCAGCCATCGCAACCGTCGCTCGCGGCCGACCAGCTTCATCCCATGACTGCTCCGAGCGACGATAATGCGCGACACCCAGTTGGATGAGCGACTTCCGCGACGTGGGAAGCTCACCTGGCTCGCCGTCGACTCGCGCAATCCGCGGCACATCGATGGCCGGCATGAGCCTCATAAGTGACGGCGGTGTGTAGACGGGACGCTGTGATTTGAGCGGCCCGAGTGCCGGCGTTAGGGTTATCGTCTTTGCGTCGCCGTCGGGCGCGACCAGGCTGATGTGCCATTCGAGTTCCCGGCGGGCGTGGTCATGGCGCGCTCCGTCGCGCAGCATCACCGAGATCACCTCATCGCTGGCGCGTACGTCACTGACGATGTTCGTCCACGAGACCACGGCACGCAGGCGTCCCGCTGCTCCGGCCGAGCGGACGAGAGAGAAGTCCCGCTGCGGTTCGTTAGGTGGGCCCGGCCCGCGCAAACGCCATAACACGAACGGCAGGTCGGCGTGGAGAGAGATCGAGACAGCGATCCCTAGTACTTCGCCATTGATTGTCGCTTCGGTCACAGGCGCGGAGTGTGCGCTGGCGCTGATCGCGTCGAAGCCGTCTTCGAGTCCGTTGCCGCCAGTAATCGCGGCGTCTTCCAGCGGCACCGATGCACTGCTCGCGGCGACGTGGTACGGCAGATCGATGATCGTGTCGGACACTCCCGTCCAGAGCAGCTCGTCAACGAGGTAGCCGTCCGCCACGACAATCGCGCGCTCGGCTTCTACGTTAGGTGCGAGCGCCGCGCGCGCGAGCGTCCAGCCAAAGTCGCCTCGCTCTTCGTAGCCGAGTAGCAACCCGTCGGCTCGTAACTGGGAATGGCCTCCTGCAAATGGCGCGTTATGCGCCAGCGAGCTGCGATACCAATGCAAGGACGGATCGACATAGGAGCCTGTTCCGACATCTTCAAGAATCCTCGCGTTCCCTGCGACCAACCAAAGGTTGAGGCGATCGGGATGCCCGTGACCGCCTCCAGACTCGCCATAGTCGAGGGCGACAAACGTGCGACCCGCATCGCGCCGCAGAATGGCGAAGCCTTGCTCAGGCAGCAGTACCGACTGCGCAGTCGCGCGGCTGTCGATAACAGACGGAATATTTGGACCGGCGAAGAGCAACGACTTCCAGCCCAGATCGGCTCGCGTTAGGCCGCTCGCCGGAACATTGCGCTCGGCCTCGGCTGTCGACACGGCGCGGCCGGTTTCGCCGCGCGGAATGTCCTCGCGATAGAGCTCCCCCAGTGCAGCTGCGAGAATTGGACTCGGCGACTCAGCAAGTCCCAGCTCGCAGGACTCCGCGATGCGCCACTGCCGCAGCGACACACGATACTGAGAATCTCGCCGCGATGGGAAAGTGAAGTCCGGTAGCGCCGTCAGAAACGGCGTTTCGAATGCACGCTGGTATCGCGAGCAGAGCGCCTCGGGAATATCGAAGCCGGTTTGTCTAGCGACATTGACTCCGTACCAGAGGCCGCGATGCGCGAAGAGGTGGTAGTTCTCCCCTTCGTACCACGTGCCGTCCGCAAGAAGACCGCGCTGCAGGTGAGTGAGGAGGCCCGACGGCCCACGTACCGCCTGCTCGGCGGAGACCGAATCGTTCAGCAATCTCGCGACGGCGAGGAGGGCGGCGTTGTTCCAGACCTGGCGATTGGACAAACCCTCATCGTACTGCGCGATCAGCGCCGCGCTTGGCGCGAGCAGGCGGTCGCGCACGGTCGCGCCTAACGCGCGGTCGGTCCCGCCGGCTTCCAGGACGTCCAGCGCATATGCTAGTTGCAGCGTCCAGATGGATTCGAGGTACGTGCTGAAGAAGACGCGTGTCGGCCCAAGGACATTGTCACGATTCGGGTAGGACAGGTACTGCTCGGCGTAGCGCGACAGGATGCGCTCGGCGAGCGACCGATGCGCCTGCTCTCCGGCAACTCCATACAGCGCCGCTGCGTGTACGGCTCGCTCGGCGAGCCACAGCTGGTACCACATGATCCACATGAGGTCGTGCTCTTCGCCGACGACTTCCGCCTGGCAACGTGAGCACCGGTGACGCGAGGGACTGAACGGATCGAAGTCGAGCACCGAGCCGCACGCCGGACAACGTCCGCCGGCGCGCGTTAGGCGCGCCTTCGTCGTTGGAATGTAGATGTCGTCGGCGTGCACGAGTCGCTCCAAGTCTCGCGCGAGCGATCCTGCCAGCGGAGCGAAGGCCCCGCGCGCGAGCACTCGGCGCTCGTCCATAATCGCGGGCGCCAGGAGCATCAGTGTGCGTCCAGTGCGCCGAGGCGCCAGTGCGAAAGCGTTACGAGCTCACCGCGCAAATCCATGCGCACGCCCTGCAGCCGTCGCGAGATTCCCTGCACGCCACGAGAGTGGTACAGCCACGCGACGGGCGTCGCGGCGGCGAGAGCCTCCTGCACATCGCGCCACGCCGCGTCGAGTGCCTCCGGTGACGGCGCCGCATACACGTCGGCGAATTTCCTGTTGAGCTCGGGGTCATGGTAGCCAGCGTAGTCCAGCGCGCCGCCTGCATAACGCGAGTCGAACATGGCAGTGAGGTACGACAGCGCGAGGTCGCCCGGAATGCCAGCGACCAGCGCATCGAATATTTTCGTCGGCGCGCGCGCGCTCGTTAGGAACGTGCCGAACTCGACCTGACGGATCGACATGTCGATCCCGACGGCTCGAAGGTCGGCCTGTACGAGCTGCTCGATCGCGTTGTCGCTGGTGCCAACTGTCAGCAATGTGAACGCGAGCGGTTTGCCGTTCCTCGTCCACGTCTGATTCGCTGCGCGCTGCCAGCCAGCCGCAGTAAGCCATGCGCCGACTGAATCGCGCGGCAGTGGCGGCGCCGGGAGCGCACGCGGGTTGTCGGCGCTGACTGCCGCGGCGCTGGGCGAGCCGAATCCGGACAGCGCGACGTCTACGATGCGCTCACGGTTGATGGCCGCGGAAATAGCGCGGCGCACGCGCGCATCGTCGAAGGGCGGCCGCGTCGTGTTGAAAACGAGCGCCGTGGCAAAAAGCACCGGATAGCTGAGCACGCCTAACGTAGGATCCTCAGCGGTCAGCTGCGCCATATTCGGCGCGATCCCCGCGACGTGCAGCTCACCGCTCACCAGGCCGGCGAACTTCGTCGTTGCTTCATCGACGACCGCGACGACCATGCGCTTCAGCATCGGCGGACCACCCATCGTGGCTGGAAAGTCCGTATTGCGAGCAAAGACCCAGCGCTGTCCCGCGTCACGCCTTTCAAACCGAAACGGTCCGTTGCCGATCGGTGCAATACCGAATGAGTCTGTCTTGAGCGCCGAGCGCGGGACGCTGGCGAGGCGGTGCGCAGGAGCTATCGGAAGCTCGCAAAGCACGGGCGGCAGCTCGGGCTGCGGATTCGTGAAGCGCACGATCACAGTGGTGTCGTTAGGCGCGTTCACGGACGCCACGGCGGCCAGATCGGCCGCGCGATAGTATCCTGTTGCGGGATCGCGCGCCGCGTCCAGCGTAAATGCGACGTCGCGCGCAGTCGTCGCCGAACCATCGTGCCAGCGCACGTCCGTGTGCAGCGCCAGGAAGAGCTCGCGCCGATCCGCGGACCAGGTCCACGCGCGAGCAAGGTATGGCCGCGGGTGCAGCAGGCTGTCGTATTGCGCAATGGTGACGAACAGCGCGAAGCGCTGTATCTGCCGCGACAGCGGGTGAATCGTGGCCAATGGGTTCGCGGACTCGAGATCCGCACCCGACGCATAAACCACGGTTTGCATGTCTGCTTTCGGAGCGGAGCATGCCGTTACTGCAATCAGCGCGATTGACGCGGCGCGGCGTCCTCGCAATTTCACGTTATGCATGCCGTCATCCGCCGAGTGGGACTGGCACTACTCCTGTACGCGCTGGTCGTGACACTCGTTTTCGTGCTCGTTCGCGCGGCGCCGGGTGACGCGGCCGACTTTCTCATTCCCCCCAACGCAACCGCGGCCGACGCGGCGCAGCTCCGTGCACAGTTAGGCTTGGACGCTTCGCCGCTCGTGCAATATGCACGCTGGATCGGAGGAGTGTTGAGGGGCGATCTCGGAACGAGTTTCGTCGAACGCCGCTCCGTCTCGAGCCTGCTGGTTGATGCGCTTCCGTTCTCGATCTGGCTCGGCGCGACGTCACTGGCGCTGACTTTCATTATCGGTGTCGCTGTGGGCGCGTGGCAGGGATCCCGGAGGCGCGGCGCGGGCGATACGGCTGTGACGATCGTCACCACTGCGATCTACGCTGCGCCGAGCTTTTGGCTGGCGCTGGGCTTGGTCGCGCTGTTCACTGCTGGAGCAGCGCGTTGGGGATTTCCCGTCGCGTTGCGCCTCCCAGCGTTCGGATTTCGCGATCCGTCGGCAGAGGCTCACGGCCTGGCGGCCGTCGCTGATATCGTTAGGCATTCCATCATTCCAGTCAGCGTGCTCGCGCTGATCGGCGCCGCGGGCATCGCCCGCTATACGCGAACGATCGTCGCCGACCTCGCCGGCCAGGAGTTCGTGCGCTGCGCCGTCGCCAAAGGTGTGTCGCGCGCCAGCGTGATCAGGCACCACGTGCTGCGCAACGCGTGGCCGCCGCTCATCGTACTCGCGGCGCTGGCGCTGCCTGGGCTCGTCGCCGGTTCGGTGTTCGTCGAGAGCATTTTCGCGTGGCCGGGAATGGGACGAACGATGCTGCGCGCCATCGCCGCACGCGACTATCCAATCGTCATGGGCGCCACGCTGATCTACGCGGCCGCCGTGATCGCGGCCAATGCGGCCGTCGACGTCCTGCTGCCGGTCGTCGACCCGAGGCGCCGCACGTGAACCGCACGGCGCGTGTCGCGTTAGGCGGCCTGCTTTTGCTGGCGCTCGCCAGTTGGCTGGTGCCGCTGTTCAGCGCGGCTGACCCGCTCGCGATCGGTGACGTTGTCGGCCAACGACTCCTGGCACCTGGTGCACGCGACGCCAGCGGCACATGGCACCTCCTCGGCACCGACCGGTTCGGCCGCGATCTCTTCACGCGAATGATGCTGGCGGGTCGTGTCTCACTCGCGATCGGAGTGGGCGGATCGCTGCTAGCCGCTGCAATCGGCGTGTTGATCGGTGCCGCGAGCGGTTGGTTTGGTGGGTGGCTGGATCGTGCGGTGATGGCTGCCGCGGATGCGCTGTTATCGATCCCGCGACTGATCCTCCTGCTTTTGTGCGCCGCGCTCTGGCGCCCTGGCGTCGCAACCGTCGTCTTCGTTCTCGCGGCGACGGGCTGGATGGGGGTGGCTCGTCTGATCCGCGCAGAAGTCCAGGGGCTGCGCGCGCGCGCCTACGTGGATGCGGCGCGGACAGCCGGAGCGAGCGAACGACGCCTGTTGCTGCATCACGTGCTGCCTAACGCAATGGGGCCGGCGATCGTGGCCGCCACGCTCGGTGTGGGGAATGCCATTCTGCTCGAAGCAGGGCTCGCCTTTCTCGGACTCGGCGTCCAGCCACCAGACCCGAGCTGGGGGAACCTGATCGCGGGCGGACGCGATCTCATCGTCAACGCCCCATGGGTGGCCGTTGCGCCAGGACTCGCGCTGATCGTCACCGTCACCTGCTGCACGCTGCTGGGCGATGCGATGCGTGACCGATTGGCGGGAGAACGCTTGTTGGGCGAGCGCGCCTAACGGAGCTCGCCGCCGTCGTCCGGGCCGAAAAGAACCGTGTGTATTGCGTGCGGCGCGACGACGATCGGCACTCGATTGCCTCGCATCGGAAGTGGCGCGATCGGCGTTTCGTCGAGTCGGCTGACGTGCGCCGATCCTGGCGCTCGCGGCAGCACCCACGCGCCATGTACTTCGACGTCGCTGATGTTCACGCAGCGCGCGACGACGTAGTTGCCGTCGTCGCTTTCCTTGAGCGCGGAAAACGTCAGGCCCTCGCCAGCCAGAGCAATCCCTTCGATCGGCGGAGGCAGTGTCACCAGATCGCGCCGCGTATCGCCAGTCAATGGAAGGAGGGCATCCTCGACCAGCGCCGTGATGTGAGCCCGCGTCGCCTGCGAATCGCCGGCATGCCAGGCGATCGCGAACTCGGCAGCGAATGGACCAAGGCATTGCGCTGCCGGCGTTGGCACTGGCCACCCGGCGTGGCCAGGTCGCTCTGGCAAATTGCCGCGCGACAACTCGGCGACGGCCCTAACGAGCGTGATCGCGACCGCTCCGCTGCCGAGCACTTCGTACTCAGCCAGACCGTCGCTGACGATTGTGCACCCGCGTGCGCCGTCGAATAGCGTGACGAAGCGATGCAACGGTGCCGTCGGCGGCACCCACTCGGCGCGAGTTTCTGCGACAGGCACGCGTAACGGCTTTCGCTCGATTAGAGCAAAGGCTGCGTCCGCGAAGACGCGCCGCGGACGGAGGCCGGTTTGAAACACGATCCGCAGTCGTTGATCCGGAGCGCGATTGACTCCCGTTACGCTGACCCTAACGAAATCGGCTCCAGCGTCGAGCGAGGCGCGAGTCTCGATCTCGGCACGTCCAGAGCGTCCTGTGCCGCGCGGCGCGGCGCTCCATGCACTGTCGATGGCCGCGCGAAGGGGACCGCGCAGCTTCACGCGCGAGCGACGCAATACGCCGCGCGCCTGCGATTTCGGTATCGCTGAGTGCGTGTACGCGTCGCCACGGTCGCCGACGGTCTCGAACTCGAAGAGTGGATGGATCGCTCGCGAGACGGCCGAGCTCTGCCATCTCAGCCCCTTTGCGCCAATCGTGAGCTTCCCCGCATCGCTGGCGACGCCCCGCGCATCTCCGCGAACCACAATCGGTGAGGCGGGGCGAGATCGCGTGTCGCCTAACGGCAGTGTGCTGGTGCCGTACGCTGGCACATCTTCCACCCAGGCGAGAGCGCGCTGCCGCTCGACTTCGTAGTTGATCGGATAGAAACTCGGCGCTTCGATGCGCGAGTAGACGCGCTCGCGCGACAGGATTTGCGTCGGGACCCCAAGCTCGCCACGGCCGTCACTCTGCTTTCTGCGCCCCGCCGAACCCGGTCCCACCGGTTCCATAGCGACTTCGAGGTCGATTTCCACGTGCGCGATCCCCGATCTTGGACGCGGTGCGCGGTTGCGCACGACAATCGCTGGAGTCCACGCCGCCGGCTGCTGCCGCGCTGCGTTGGCGTCGTGACCGATCAGCATTCCGGTCGCTGCATTGCGTAGCTCCTCGACCAGCGCAGTGGTCTCTTGCATGCGTTCGTCGACGGCGGCGCTCACGGCGTCCGTCGAACACCCGCATAACGAGTCGTGCGGATGACAGGAGAGGAGCAGCTCCCATGTGCTGTTCAGGTGATGCCTGAGCGACGGTGACCCGCGCATCCGCGCCATGGCGGCCCACGGCTCGACGTCGCGAACGAGATCACGCTCGACGTGCGCGTTCATGCGCTTCTGATGCGCGCGTGTGGCGAGCGTGCCGCCCAGTGTCCACGTGTAGCCGTATGAATCGCGCAGCTCTCCCTGCACAACTGGCAGCGTGGCTTGCTGCGCTCGCGCCTCCAGCATGCGAGCGAAGTGCGCGAGACTGCCCACCTGCACTGGAACGGGAGACGCGGCGCGAACGAGTGCGGCGAGCGCACTCCTTTCGTCGGGCTGAGGTGCGTGGTGATCGGCACCAAGCGGGACGAACCAGATGCCTAACGCGGACCTCGGCTCGAGTACGCGACGCATGTGGGCCCAGCGCAGCGCCGCTTGCGCGTCATCCACCGGCAGGTGCGAGCCGAACTCGTAGCCGTCGGGCGGAAGGTGGAACAGCAGTACTTCGTCACCGCTTGGGGCACGCCAGCGCGCGGAGTCGCCGGGCGGAAAACGGCGGCTGCCATAGCCGCGCCACACGATCACTGTTCGGTACCCAAAGCCCGCGGCCAGTGCGGGAAGCGTCGCTGGCTGTCCAAACGAATCGGGGGAGTAAAGCACCGGTGGCGCCGTCGCGCGGAAGCCGCGCAGCACTCGGCGCCCCGCCAGGAGGTTGCGTACCAGGGCTTCACCGCTGGGGATGAGCTCGTCGGCCAGCACGTACCACGGTCCCGCCTCCAGATGTGCGCCCAGTGCCGTGGCAAGTTCAGCGGCGCGCTCGGGGCGCACGTCCACGTAGTCACGCAGCACAATCGCCTGTCCGTCGAGCAGGAAAGGCGCGTTAGGCTGCGTCCCGAGCAGCCCGTCGATGAGATCGACGAGGCGTTTGCGGAAGCGCGACGCCGGATGGTACCACTCGCGATCCCAGTGCGTGTGGCGAAGGACAAAAACGGATGGAGGAGCAGCCGGCGGCATCGCGCCGCCAGTGTAGGACGTGCATGCGCGTTGTGCAATGCACGACCACGCTTGCACGTGAGGATGGTGCACTCATTGCGCAGACGAGCGGACGCGGATTGATTGGGAAGTTGGACCCATGATGCACTGTTTTTTGAACGCGCACGTCGCACGAACCCTCGGAGACACGTAATGCCGCACTCGCTTCCTGCCCTGCCCTACGCGTTCGACGCGCTGGAACCGCACATCGACGCGCAGACGATGCAGATCCATCATGGCAAGCATCATCAGGCCTACGTAACGAACTTGAACGCCGCGCTGGACAAACACGCCGCGCTGCATAACGAATCGCTGGAGAGCCTGTGCTCCGGGTTATCGAAGGTGCCGGAGGACATCCGCACCGCGGTGCGCAACAATGGCGGCGGCCACTGGAATCATACACAGTTCTGGGGTTGGATGGCACCTAACGCGGGCGGTGAGCCGACCGGAAAGCTCGCCAACGCGATTTCCAGTGCTTTCGGTGACTTTGCCAAATTCCAGGAGCAGTTCGCGGCCGCGGGGCTTGCGCGCTTCGGCTCGGGCTGGGCGTGGCTCGTGCGCCAAGGTGGAAAGCTTGCCATCGTCAGCACGCCGAACCAGGACAATCCGCTGATGGATGGCACGTCGCCTAACGACATCATCCTCGGCGTCGACGTCTGGGAGCACGCGTACTATCTCAAGTACCAGAACCGCCGCGCCGATTATCTCAAGGCCTGGTGGAACGTCGTCAACTGGAAGTCCATCGCAGAACGCTTCTAGTGCTTGTTGCGCTCAGCCTCACGCGGGCTTTCGTCGCTGAGTGGCCCACCACACAGACGAGGGTTCTCGCGGATGCTACTGAAACAGGCAAATGCTGGAGCAGTTCTTCAGGAAAAGCCCTCAGATCCGCTGTCTTCGCAGCATCCGGAAGAACTCTTCCGTGATGCTTGTTTCTTGCGTCAAAAGGCTTGACGCGTGACTAGGACAGCGGCCGTTGTCACGGGCCATTCGCGCGGGCTCGGCGCGGCGATAGCCGCCGAGCTGCTCGCGCGCGACGTACGTGTGCTCGGGATTTCGCGCGGGGCGAATTCAGATCTGGCGCAGCGGCATGGCAGCGCGCTCACTGAGCTGACGCTCGACCTCGCAGACGCGCCAGCCCTCACCCGGTGGCTGGGGGGCCATGCGCTCGCGGACTTTCTTGGAGCGAGCGAGCTGGCGCTTCTCATCAACAACGCGGGCCTTTTACATCCGCTCGCTCCGCTATCGAAGCAGCAGCACAGCGACGTGACTCGCGCTATCGCTGTCAATGTGGGAGCCGCGCTCGCCCTTTCGGCGGCGTTCGTTGCCGCGACGAATGACGTTGCCGATCGGCGTATTCTGCATATCTCGAGCGGCGCCGGTCGCAAGGCTTACCCAGGTTGGAGCGTGTATTGTGCGTCCAAGGCGGCCCTGGACCACCACGCGCGTGCTGTCGCGCTGGATCGAACCGAGCGCCTGCGCATCAGCGCCGTGGCTCCGGGTGTCATCGACACCTACATGCAGGACGTGATCAGGGCGAGCGACGTGCAAGACGTCCCCGACCAGCCGCGCTTCACGGCCATGTGGCGTGAGGGCAAGCTGCAGCGACCTAACGACGTGGCGCACGCACTTGTGGACTTCGTCGTATCCGACGGATTCGGCTCGGAGCCGGTGTCCGAACTGCGCCGCGCGCCTGCCTAACTATTAGCGGGCGGCCTCACCCTCGAGGTACGTGTAGCCTTCGAGGCCCGCCACAAACTCGGCGATGAACATATTCGCTTCCTGGCGCGAAATGTCGGGACAGGCGCTCACCTTGCGCCGGAAGGTCGAGAGTAATTCGCTCGGCGTGTACTGCACGTAGTTCAAGACCTCGGTCACCGTGTCGCCTTTCACGAGATCGGTGATCTCGTAGCTGCCGTCGCGCAGACGCACGTGCACGGCGTTGGTATCGCCGAACAGGTTGTGCAAATCGCCCAGGATTTCCTGGTAAGCACCCGTCAGGAAAATGCCGAGGATGTACTCCTCGTCCTCGCGATAGGCGTGCAGCTCCATGCTCGTGCGGCCGTCTTCTTCGCCAACGAACCTGTCGATCTTGCCGTCGGAGTCGCAGGTGATGTCCTGCAGCGTGCCACGCCGCGTGGGACGCTCCATCAGCCGGTGGATCGGCATGATCGGAAAGAGCTGATCGATCGCCCAGTGATCCGGCAGCGACTGGAAGAGCGAGAAGTTGCAGAAGTAGCGATCGACGAGCGTCGAATCGAGGTCTCGGATGATGTCGGCGTACGCTGTCTGGTTGTCGACAACGATCTGCGCCAGCCGGTTCATCGTCGCGAAATAGATGGACTCGGCCGTGGCGAGCGAGCTGAGCGAGAGGACGCCGCTGTTGAACAGGTCGCGCGCTTTGTGCTTGTCGAACGACGCGTCGTGATAGATCTCGTTGATCTTGCGTTTGGGAAGCTTCTTCTTACCTAACGTATTGAAGTCTTCCAGCATTTCGTGCAGCAGCGAGTGATCTTGCTTTGCCAGAATCGGCAGCTCGGGATCTGCCACCGATTCGACGTCGATCACCTTGAGCAGCAGCAGCGCGTGGTGCGCCGTCAGCGCGCGCCCCGACTCGCTGATCACGTGCGGCATCGGAAGGCCCTTCGTGCGGCACGTCTCCGCCAGGGTGTAGATCACGTCGTTGGCGTATTCCTGCAGCGTGTAATTGACGGACGCTTGTGACGTCGAGTTGGTGCCGTCGTAGTCCACGCCGAGTCCGCCGCCGACGTCGACGTGGGTGATATCGACACCCATGGCTCGCAGCTCGCCGTAGAAACGCGCGACCTCAGCCAGAGCGGTCTTGATGACACGGATGTCGGTGATCTGGCTGCCGAGATGGAAGTGGATGAGCTTGAGGATATCGAGCCTGCCTAACGCGGAAAGCTTGTTGATCAGCCGCATCAGGTCCACCGCGTTCATGCCGAACTTGGACTTCTCGCCGCCGGATTCGGCCCAGCGACCGGAACCCTCGCTGGCGACTTTGATGCGCATACCGGCGTTTGGCTGGACACCCAGGTCGTCGGCGGCTTGCAGCAGCACGTCCAGCTCGGAGAGTTGCTCCAGCACGATGAAGACGTTGTGGCCGAGCTTTTGACCCATGAGGGCCAGGCGCATGAACTCCTCGTCTTTGTAACCGTTGCAGACGATGAGCTGCTCGGGTGACTCGGAGAGCCCCAGGACCGCCTGCAGCTCCGGCTTCGAGCCGCACTCGAGACCCACGCCGTGCTCAGCCCCAAAGCGGATGATCTCTTCGACGACATGCCGCTGCTGGTTGACCTTGATGGGATAGACCGTCGTGTAGCGACCCGTGTACTCGAACTCGCGAATCGCGTTCTCGAAGCGCTCGCTCAGTTGCTTGATGCGCGTCTTCAGAATGTCGGAGAAGCGCAGTAGGACGGGGAGCGCGATCCCCTGCTCCTCCAGGTCGTGCGCTAGCTCGAGCAGATCGACAGTGAGCTCAGGATGATCCGGATCCGGGCGGACGATGACGTGGCCTTCTTCGTTGACGTCGAAGAAGGAGGCGCCCCACCCTTCGATGTTGTAGAGCGCCTTCGCCTGCTCGATGGACCACTCCGAGGGCGGACGTTCCACAGTGACCGGCGTCGTGAGCTGCTGCGTTGTAGCCATGGGGCGGAAAAATAGAGGATTACGCGCCGGCAACAAACTCCTGCGGACAATGGGCCACCGGGACCGCAAGTGTGGCCAGGTCGGCCACGGCGTCCGCCGGGCCTCGTTAGGCACCATAGCAGAGAGCTGTGGAGACACGCTCGTGTGCTGGCAATCCGCCAGGCGCGGTGCGGCGTAGTCCCCCTTGCGATCCTCCCTTTCGGCGCCTTTCGAAACAGATTCTAGGGCGTGCAACGATTCGTCTTCGTAACCGGCGGCACGGGCTACATCGGCTCGCGCGTTATCGCGGCGTTGCTGGTGCGGGGCCATCGCGTGCGTGCTCTCGCGCGTCCAGGCTCGCAGCGGAAGCTGCCGGCGGGGTGCGAGGTCGCGTTAGGCAATGCCCTGGACGCTGCGTCGTTCGCCGATCAGATCGAACCGGCGGACACCTTCCTGCAGCTCGTCGGGGTGGCGCACCCTGGCCCGTCGAAAGCTGCTCTATTCGAGAGTATCGACTTCGTCTCGGTCCGCGAGAGCGTCGCTGCAGTGGCCCAGGCGCAAATCGCGCACTTCATCTACCTCTCGGTGGCGCACCCTGTATCCGTCATGCGCGCGTACCAGGACGTTCGCATCCGCGGTGAGATGATGATCCGCGACGCAGGATTGCGCGCGACGATGCTGCGGCCCTGGTACGTGTTAGGCCCAGGTCACTGGTGGCCCATCGCGCTGCTGCCCTACTACGGGATCGCCGAGTTGGTGCCGTCGATGCGCCAGTCGGCCCGGCGCGCCGGGCTCGTAACGATCACTCAGATGGTGCGCGCGATCGTTGCCGCGGTCGAATCCGGCCCGCCGCGAGACGACGCGCGCGTCCTTGACGTCGCGGCAATTCGGCGCTCCAAGTTACGTCAACAGCTTTAACCGCAGAGAACGCCGAGAACGCAGAGTGAGTTCCTCTTTGTCTTCTCTGCGTTCGCTGTGTTCTCTGTGGTTCAAGTAGTTAGCGACTACGGCCTCGAATCGGGAATAGGCGCCGTAGCTGTCGCTTTGATCTGATCGCGCCCTTTCTCCAGCGCCGGAATTCCACGTACCATCCAATCCGGCGGCGGTGCACCCTTCAGCTTGGTCGCGAAGAACTGTTGCATGCGCATGTCGATGTCTTTCTGATTCGCGCGCTTGCGTGGATTGTGACCGTCGCCGTTGTAGTTGACCATGTAGACCTCCTTGCCTAACCGGCGGAGGCCGACGAAGAGCTCGATCCCCTGGTACCACGGCACGGCGCCGTCGCCGTCGTTATGCATGAACAGGACCGGGGTCGTCACGCGGTCGAGATGGAAGAGCGGCGAATTCTCGATGAAGCGGACGGGATACTCCCAGAGCGATCCACCGATGCGGCTCTGCGTCTTCTCGTACTGGAATGGTCGCGCGAGCCCGCTCTCCCAGCGGATCCCGCCGTACGCGCTGGTCATGTTCGCAACCGGAGCATTTGGAACGGCGGCGGCGAACATGTTCGTGGCCGTAATGAGATAAGCGGACTGATAGCCGCCCCACGATTGCCCGGCGATCCCGATTGCTTTGGGCGCGACAAAGCCGCGGGCGACGAGCGACTGCACGCCTGGGACGATGGCCTTGAGCGCGCTGGGGCCCGGCCAGCCCGGCGTGTAGACGATATCCGGGAAGAAGACGAGGTAGCCTAACGAGGTGTAGACCGACGGGTTTACGACATTGCGCCCCGCCGGCGCGTGATATTGATGCAAGCCGTCAGACAGTCGTTCGTAGTAGTAGACGACCATCGGATACTTGCGAGAGGCGTCGAAGCCCTCGGGCTTGAACAGCAGGCCCTGCAGAGGAACGCCGTCGTCGCTCACCCATTCGACGAGATCCACACTGGGCCAGCTGTACGATGACTGCTGCGGATTCGCGTCGCTGATGCGAGTGAGCTGATCGAAGGACGTGCCGGTCCAGAGGTTCGGGAAGTCGGCGACTGTCGAGCGCGTAAGAAGCAATTGCGACGCTTTGCGCGCCTTCTGTGGAATTCCATAATTGACGTCGGCCATGACGACGCGCACAGGCGCAGACGCCCCGCCGTCCAGCCGGTCGCGGTAGAAGCCAGCCGCCTTGGTTTTTGTATCGAACGCGTGCAGGATGAGCGGCTCGGTCGGTTCGAAGAACCGCTGATCCGGATCGAGATCAACAACGCGGAACTCTGTGTGCGTGCGCACGCCTAACGAGTCCGTCACGATACGCGGCGGACGCACGCCGGCGGGATCCAGCTCCCACACGTCGAAATGCGTGTAGGCCAGCACGCTCTTGTCGTCGCGCGTCCAGCCTCCCAGTCCGTACGGCGCGGCCGTTGACGGCGAATCCCACTCCTCATCGTCGAAGCGCACCCCTGCGAGCCCGCCGGTCATGTCGGTGACCTTGCCCGTGGCAACAGCGTAGCTGTGCCATTTACCATCGTCGAACCACGTGACGTATTTGGCGCCCGGCGATAGCGAGGCGCCGAACGACAGCTTGGTCGCGATGCGCGTGCGCTTGGCGGACGGAACGTCGATCAACACGACATCGGAGCCACCATCGCCCCACATCGCCTCGACCGCGTACGGAACGTTCGTCACGGCCAGCGCGGTGCGTCCGTCTTCACTGAGCGTCACGTTGGGCATCGAGTCGTTCGCGAGGCGCAGAGCGGCCTTTGTCGCGATCGTGTACACACTGGTCCAGGAACGATTGCGATCGCGCGCGATCTCGCGCAGCTGCTGTGGTTGCAGCCGAGGATCCTTCCAATGCCACAGGTCGAAGACCGCCTTGTCGGCGAGCGAGTCGGCGGGAATCGTGTCCATCGGCGGCGGCGCAACACCGAACACGATCGCCGACCCCGTGCGCGAGAAGCTCACGCTGCCGCGATCGCTCGGCGTGAGGCCATCGAGCGTCGCGGGAATGGCAACGGCGTTAGGTGCCTTGACGGTGGCGTAGTAGAGCGTGAAGCGTGCCTTGTCCTTGGGATACTCGCCCTTGTCGCTGACGAAGGCGAGCTGCCCGCCGGCACGGTCGAACGCCAGCTGTCTGTAATTCGCTTCGCCGGTGAGAACGGGCGAGCTCTGCTCACTGCCTAACGCTCTCAAAAAGACACCGTCGTTGGCCACCGTACGCGACGTCACGGCGTAGGCGAGCCATTTGGCGCTGTCGTCCACGACGTAGCTCGACACGTCAGCGATGCGCGATTCCGCGCCGCTTTCCAGGTTGCGCACGAGCAGCACCGAGCCGTACTCGCGCCTCGGCGCTCCCCCGCGGCGCGTCGAGTCGTTCCCCGCCGGCGCGGCGCCCGAATCGGGCTCGAGCTGATACACCACCCAGCGCGTCGACTCCTTCGGCAGCCGGAAGCTGCGCACGCGCTCGATCGTCGTCACGTTGCCGTCGGACAGCCTAACGAGTTTGAGGCGGTTCTTGGGCTGGTCGGCCGGCCGCGCTTTGCGCCGCCGCGCCGCGTCGAAGTCCGCCTGCGGCGCGTAAGCGAGCACGGCCGCATAACGTGAATCGCCGCTGAACACGGGCGCTGGCGCGACGAAGGGTGAATCGACAGTGACGCTGTTGATGGGCCGGCCGGTCCAACCACGCGCAGTGCGGTATTCCGTGCTTCCGCTCGTGCCCCGCACGACCAGCTCCCCGTCGCCAACCACGGGAGACACCGTGTAGGCCGTCCAGCGACCGTCCGGCGACAGCGTCGCTCCCGAGATCGTGCGCCAGGAGTCGTATGTGTCCGGTGTCAGCTGCTTTTTGGCCGTTTGTGCCGTCGCACTGGCGCCGAGCAGCACGAGTGCGGGAAGAAGTGCGAAGCGGGTCATGTGGGCACCTTGGCGACGTCGCGATGGACGGCGGAGAGATCGAACCACGAGTTACGCAGGGCGCGGGCGAATTGCTCGCGTTGGCCGCTATAAGGCATAATTACGCCGTGTACTTACAGCGATTCTATCATGAAGGGCTCGCTCAGGCGAGCTACATGGTCGGCTGCCAGGAGACCGGCGAAGCGCTTATCATAGACCCCAATCGCGACGTCGACGCCTACATCGGCGCCGCTGCTGCGCACGGCTTCCGGATCAGCCACGTCGCCGAGACGCATATCCACGCCGACTTCGTTTCCGGATCGCGCGATCTGGCTCGGCGCACTCACGCCCGGCTCCTACTCTCGCGTGAGGGCGGCAAGGACTGGCAATACGGCTTTGGACACGAAAGCGGGACGACGATGCTGCTGCGTCACGACGACGTTGTGAACATCGGCCGCGTGTCAGTGCGGGCCTTGCATACGCCCGGGCACACGCCGGAACACCTAACGTTTGTCGTTACGGACACGCTCGTCTCGAAGCATCCGATGGGCGCATTCACTGGCGACTTCATTTTCGTCGGTGACGTGGGGCGCCCGGATCTGTTGGAACGGGCTGCTGGTATTGCCGGAACGATGCGCGACAGCGCACGGCAACTCTTCGACTCGCTGCAGCGTTTCGCGGCGACGCACGCGGATCATTTGCAGATCTGGCCCGGGCACGGCGCGGGCTCCGCCTGCGGCCGAGCGTTAGGTGCCGTACCCTCTACGACGCTGGGCTTCGAAAAGCTCTCCAACTGGGCCTTCCAGGCTCGCGACGCCGAATCCTTCGCGACCGAAGCGCTGGATAGTCAGTCGGAGCCACCACCGTATTTCGCGACGATGAAGCGAGTGAATCGCGACGGGCCGCCGGATCATAGTATCGCACAGCCTGTCCCTCGTCAGGCGGCGGAGCGCCTACCCGCGCTGCTGGATGGCGATGCGTTCGTCATCGATTTGCGACCGACGATGCTGTTCTCGCGCGGAGGTGTGCCGGGAACAATCAATCTTCCTCTCAACAATTCTTTCGTCGCGCGCGCTGGATGGCTCGTGCCGTACGATCGCGATGTCTACTTGCTCGCTGGAGACGACGGCGAGACTGTCGCGCAGTCCGCCGTGCGCGAGCTCAAGCTCATCGGCATCGATAACGTGCGTGGCTGGTTCGGCGCCGATGCGTTGCAGCAAGGCTCCGCCCGCCAGACGATTCCACAACTTTCCGTCTCAGACGTCGCGACGCGCGTGCGCAGCGGCAGTGCCATCATCGTAGACGTTCGCGACGCCAGCGAGTGGTCGCAGGGCCATATTCCCGGCGCCCTGCACGTCCCGCTCGGGCAGCTGGCGCAACGCGCGGCGGGGCTTGCCGACGGCGGGCGGCAGCTCGTGTTGCACTGCGCGACCGGCGGGAGATCAGCAGTCGGCGCGAGCGTACTGCGTGCGCAGGGCATATCGAACGTGGTCAACATGGAGGGTGGTTACTCCGCGTGGCAGGCGGCCGGGCTCCCTGTGACAATGGCCGACGCCTAACGCATGCGTCGCATCGTTGGCTACTTCCTCCGCGGCCTCGTCTTCATCGCCCCGGTCGCCGTCACGGTTTACATCCTCGTCGTGCTCTTTCAAACGATCGACGGCTGGCTCGGGCTCAGCATCCCCGGACTGGGTTTTCTGCTCACGCTGGTGCTCATCACGCTCGTCGGCTTCGTCGGTTCTACATTTCTGGCACGTTCCTTCCTCGCAGTGTTCGATCGCATGCTCGAGCGCTTGCCGTTCGTCCGCTTTCTGTACTCGTCGACAAAGGATCTCGTGAATGCATTCGTCGGCGAGAAGCGGAGATTCGACCAGCCTGTTGCCGTGCGCCTCCTGCCGGGCGGCGAAGTGCGCGCGTTAGGCTTCGTGACGCAGAAATCGCTCGCCAAGCTCGGTCTCGACGATTTCGTCGGCGTGTACTTTCCTCAGTCATACAACTTCGCCGGAAGTCTGCTGCTTGTGCCGGGGCGCGACGTCGAGCGCATTCGCGCCGCAAGCTCAGAGGTGATGGCCTTCATTGTCTCCGGCGGAGTGACGGACGTTCCCGAGCTGCACGAGAAAACGCCACCATCGAACGAGGTTGTGCGGACCACATGAGAATACGTCCAGCCGGTTTGCTGTGCCTAACGCTGTGGGGAGGGGGGACGCTTCCGGCTCAGGCACCCACGTCGTACGTCCTGCGTCCCGCGCGCGTCTGGGACGGTGTCAGCGATCGCGCACGCGACGGCTTCATTGTCGTAGTGACCGGCGATCGAATCGTCGCAGTCGGCGCGCCGGGCGACGTGCAGGTGCCGCGCGATGCGCAGACGATCGACTTGCCGGGCAGCACGCTTCTTCCGGGCCTTATCGACGCGCATTCGCACGTCCTGCTGCACCCGTATAACGAGACGTCCTGGGACGATCAGGTCCTGCACGAATCGCAGGCGCTGCGCGTGGCGCGCGCAACGAATCATCTGCGCGCGACGCTGATGGCTGGCTTCACAACGCTGCGCGATCTGGGGACCGAAGGCGCCGGCTACGCCGACGTCGGCCTCAAGCAAGCGATCGAGCAGCAGATCATTCCCGGCCCGCGCCTCCTCGTCACGACGCGCGCAATCGTCGCGCGCGGCAGCTACGGCCCGAAAGGCTTCGCCGTGGACTGGGACGTTCCGCAAGGCGCGGAGGAAGCGGACGGCGTGGAAAGCCTAACGCGGATCGTCCGTGACCAGATCGGCCACGGGGCCGACTGGATCAAGGTGTACGCTGACTACCGCTGGGGACCGCACGGCGAAACTCGGCCGACATTCTCCGTGGACGAGCTCAAGACGATCGTGGAGACGGCGCGCTCGAGCGGGCGGCCGGTCGTCGCGCATGCGTCGTCTGCCGAGGCGATGCGGCGAGCCGCGATGGCTGGCGTCGAGACGATCGAGCACGGCGACAACGGAACGGCGGAAGTGTTCAAGCTGATGGCCGAGCGCGGCGTCGCGCTCTGTCCGACGGTCGCGGCCGGCGACGCCGTTTCGCAGTATCGCGGCTGGAAGAAAGGGACGGACCCGGAGCCGGCGCGCCTGAAGGAGAAGCGCGCGAGCGTGATGGCTGCCGTCGCAGCCGGCGTGACCATCTGCAACGGCAGTGACGTGGGTGTCTTTGCGCACGGCGACAATGTGCGCGAGCTCGAAATCCTCGTGGAGTACGGCCTAACGCCGCTCGCTGCACTCAAGGCGGCGACGTCCGTGACGGCGACGGTGCTGCACATGGAGAATCAGATCGGCGCCATCCGGCCGAATCTGCTGGCGGACCTGATCGCCGTGGACGGCGACCCGCTGGCGAGCATCGCCGCGCTGCGCCGTGTGCGACTCGTCATGAAAGGCGGCACGCTCGTTAGGCGGCCAGGAGCCGTGTCCCAATGACTCCCGGGACACGGCTCCTCGTCCCAGTGGACGCCTAGTACCAGGGCTCGTCGGCGGTTGGCCCGTAGATCGACGGCACCTTGCCGTCGGCCATGCGCAGATAGACCGAGAACTGCCCGCGGTGGTGGATCTGATCGCACAACACCATCCACATGAACTGGATCTTGGGAATGTCGCCAAGCGTCTTCGGCGCGACGAAGAACTTCACGGTCTCGAGAAGCTGATCGTCGCGCATGTTGGCGACGACGTTCGCGACGCGCTTGTGACCCTGGTCGAATGTCTCAATGATCGTCGCCAGATCCGGCGCCGGCGGAAAACCAGCCGGTGGCTGCGACCAGTCGAAGCCCGTCGTCAGCCCCTTCTCGAGCATCCCCATTTCCATCACGAAGATCCACGCGAGATCGCGCGCAGACTTGCTCTTTGCATGCGGTTGCAGGTCCTGTTTGTCCGCCGGGAACGCGCGCAGCACGCGCATTGTCGTCGCATGTTCCTGCTCGAATGCCGCGAGGAACTGCTCCCTGGGATTGACGACTGCCTGCAACTGCGCGGGAGTCGGACTCGCTGTCGTGGCCATGGCTTCCTCCTGATTGCGACGGTTGGACGTTCGAAATTAGGAGCCGCGGCCAAAAGCGAAAGGCGTGTCAACAAATCCGGTCAATCCGTATAGGTTTTACTCTTTCGACTTCGCGAAGAACTGTCTGGATGGCGCCTAACGAAACATCCTCGCGTCGCCGCGGGCCGCGCGGCGACGTGCTACTGATGATCGGCACCACGAAGGGAGCGTTCCTGCTATGGTCCACATCCGATCGCAAGCGCTGGCGCGTCGATGGTCCGCATTTCCCAGGCGAGTCCGTCTTCGCGATGGCCTTCGACGCACGCGCCGGCCGGCAGCGACTGTTCGCATCAACGAACACATGGCAGCACGGCAGCGTCGTACGGTCGAGCGATGACTTTGGCCGAAACTGGACGCCGTCGGATCGCAAGAACGTCGTTTTTCCGGAAGATTCGGGTCTCCAGCTCAAGCAGGTCTGGCAGATCGCTCCCGCCGGGAAGAACCAGCCCGACGTGCTCTACCTCGGTGTCGAGCCGGCGTGTCTTTTCGAGTCGCGCGACGCGGGCGAGACGTGGACGGCGCTCGAGGGTCTCGTTAGGCACCCGCATCGGGTCCATTGGGTGCCTGGCGGCGGCGGACTGTGCCTGCACACGATCGTGCTCGACCCCGGCGAGCCACGCCGCATCCTCGTCGGGATTTCGACTGGTGGCGTCTATCGCAGCGACGACGGCGGCGTCACGTGGAATCCCAGCAACAGCGGATTGAGCGCCGAATTCATGCCGGACAACAAGTTCCCCGAATTCGGACAGTGCGTGCATAAATTCGTCGCGCACCCGGCGCAACGCGGCCGCCTCTACCTGCAGAACCACTGGGGAGTTTACCGCAGCGACAATTGGGGCCAGCAATGGCTGGACATCGGCGACGCGCTCCCATCGGACTTCGGCTTCGCCATCGCGGTGCACCCCCGCGATGGCGCGACGGCGTATGTCATCCCAATGCAGTCCGACGAATTCCACTGCGCTGCCGACGGCAAGCTTCGCGTCTTCCGCACCCGCAACGAAGGGACGAGCTGGGAGCCGCTCACGCGCGGCCTTCCGCAGCGTCAGGCGTACGAAACCGTGGTGCGCGACGCACTCTCCACCGACTCGTTAGGCAGCTACGGCCTGTATTTCGGGACTCGGAACGGCAAGCTCTTCGCCTCCTTGGACGAAGGCGAAAGCTGGCGCTCCCTCGCGGACAGTCTACCGCCTATTACGTGCGTCAGGGCGGCCGTCATCGCGGGCGGAGACGCGGCGGGCGAATAGCGCTGCCGCCGCTACCGGTCACTGCCGCAGTCGTGGAGTCGCCGCGTGTTGACGATGGCTCAGCGGCCGACGAGCATTCGACATGACCGTGCGCAAAGCGAATGTGGCGCGCAGACTGGCGGCGAGCGGCCTTCTGGCCGTGCTGGCGCTTGCCGCGTGCGAACAGGCGCCCCCAGAGGCTGTTCCCACTGTCGGAACGATCGACACCCTGCAGTCGCCCGCTGGAGGGCGCAGCGGCGAGCCTAACGTAGGCGCCGGTCCCGATGGCCGGGTCTGGATGTCCTGGCTCGAGGCGGTCGGCGATTCGCTCACTGCGCTCAAGGTCGCCGCCTTCAACGGGACTGGCTGGTCGGCGCCGGTCACCGTCGTGTCGCGTCGCGATCTGATGGTGAATTGGGCGGACTTTCCGTCTGTCTTCGCCACGGAATCGGGCCGCCTCGTCGCGCATTGGTTGCAGCGCAGCGACACGGGGAAGTACGCGTACGAGGTGCGCGTGGCGCAATCCAAGGACGAAGGCGCGACGTGGACGGAGCCGATGATCCTGCACCGGGACAAGGCGCGCGCGGAGCACGGCTTCGTTTCGCTCTTCGCCGCGGCCGGCGATTCGGCTGGAGCCGTCTGGCTGGACGGCCGCAAGTTCGCGATGCCGGCGCAAGCACATGAGATGCAGCTGGCGACGACA
>DATBKN010000505.1:0-17787 GCA_036555845.1 Gemmatimonadaceae bacterium
CAGGATCCCAATCGCACGATCATTCCCGGACTGATTGTAAACGCCGTTGTTGTGGAACCGTGGGGAGCGCATCCCTCATACGCCCAGGGGTACTACGACCGCGACAACGATTTCTATGTCGACTGGGAAGCGATCTCGCGCGACACGGCGAAGCTTGATGACTATCTCGATGAGTGGGTCTTTGCCGTTGCCGATCGCGCGGCGTATCTCGAGCGACAGCCCGCACTCAAAGAGCGCCTAACGGCGGAAGCACGAGTATGTGCAGGTGTTAACTATGGTTACTAGCTCCAGTGCTGTCAAAGCAAAGCCCACGCGGATGCACACTAATGGCTGTCCTGTCGTGTTGATCCGTCCTGGTCCGCGTTCATCCGCGGTGAAATGAACTTCACTGAATATCAAGCCTCGGAAATGATGGCAGTCGCGGCCGCACGCGAACTGGCGGACGGCGAAGTTGTGTTTGTCGGCATCGGACTGCCTAACCTCGCTTGCAACCTCGCCCGCGCGACGCACGCGCCCAACCTCGTGCTCATCTACGAATCTGGCGCTGTTGGCGCGACGCCCGAACGACTGCCACTATCGATCGGCGACCCCGCGCTCGTGACCGGCGCGCTCATGGTCTGCGGCATGGCCGACGTCTTCCAATGCTTCCTGCAGAACGGACGCATCGAGGTCGGTTTCCTCGGCGGCGCGCAGGTGGATCGTTGGGGGAACATCAATACGACGGTAATCGGCGACTATGCGCACCCCAAAGTGCGGCTGCCAGGGAGCGGTGGCGCTGCGGAGATCGCGATTCACGCCAAGCGTACGCTCATCGTGAGCCGCCTAACGCCGCGCGCCTTTCCCGCCGAGGTGGATTTCATCACGAGTCCGGGACATCGCGCGCGCGGCGGCACGCGCCGCGAGCTGGGGATGCCTGGCGCCGGCCCGATCAAAGTCATAACGGATAAGGGGGTTCTCGAGCCGGACGAATCGGGCGAGCTCGTTCTCACGCAGCTCTATCCGGACGTTGCGTTCGAGCAGGTTCGCGCTAGCGTCGGATGGCCGCTGCGCGCGCGGGAACCGCTAGGGAAATGCGCGCCGCCGACCGCTCGCGATATCGATCTCCTGCGCAACGAGCTAGACCCCAAGCGCCTCTTCCTCGGCGCGGCAGCGTGACGCAACAGACCCAGGGCGAATTGGCGCTCGCGCGCCGCCTCACGCTGCGCGACATGGCACTGCTCAACATCGTCGCGGTGCTGAGCCTGCGCTGGCTCGCGACGTCGGCCGCGACGGGACCCAGCGCGCTCGTCCTCTGGGTGCTGGCCGCCCTGTTCTTCTTCATCCCGATGGGTTTCGCCGTCAGTGCGCTGAGCGTTAGGCATCCGGAAGCGGGCGGGCTGTACGCCTGGACCAAGCGCGCGTACGGCGATCGGCACGGCTTCATCTGCGGCTGGTGCTATTGGGTCAACAATCTGCTGTACTACCCGAACCTGTTGCTCTCCACGGCGGCGATTCTCACGTACGCGTTTGCTCGCGGCGGCACTGGGCTCGAGAACGATCTGGGCTTTGTCATTCCGACGACCTTGGTCATGCTCTGGTTCGCCACGTTCATCAACGTCGTCGGCGTTGGGACCGGACGTTGGCTGCAGAACATCGGCGCGATCTGCACGTTCTTGCCTGGCGTCGCGCTCATTGCGCTAGGCATCATGTCCGTCTCCACTCGGGGATCGGCCAACGAGTTTTCGGTCGCGACGATGACCCCCAACCTGCGCGACTTCTCGGCTGTGAATCTGTGGGCATCGATAGCATTCGCGTTTGCGGGGCTGGAGCTGGCGCCGACCATGGCCGCCGAGGTACGGGATCCAGAGCGAACGCTCAAGCGCGCCGTGCTGATCGCGACGCCGTTGATCCTCGCTGTGTACATGCTCGGCACGATGTCGGTGCTGTGGATCGTCCCACACAAGGAAGTCAACATCGTCACTGGCATCCTGCAGGCGATCGACATGGGCGCACGTTCGTTAGGTGTCGCCTTCGGCTGGATCAGCGCCGTGGCCGCGGGGCTGCTTGTAATCGGTAACCTGGGGGGTATCGGCGCTTGGCTCTCGGGACCGGCGCGCGTGGCGCTGACGATCGGCATCGACATGTATTTCCCGCGCGCCTTCGGCAACATTCATCCGAAGTATCGGACGCCGTACGTCGCCTTCTACGTGCAAGCAACCGTCGGTACGCTGTTCCTGCTGATCTCCGTGTTAGGCAAGGGAACCACGGTCCAGACTGTGTACTTGATCCTTCTCGATACGATGCTGCTGTTGTACTTCCTTCCCTTTCTTTACCTGTTCGCGTCGTATATTCGCATCGAGTTCCCGCACGCGACAGCGAGCGGGAAGGTGCGCATCGCGGCGACAGGCGCGGCGGGCTTCGCGCTCACGTCGTTCGCGATGATCGTCGCCTGTGTGCCGCCGACCGGTACACCGAGCGTGGCGGCGTTCGAGGCCAAGGTGGTGGGCGGAGCGCTGTTCTTCCTATTGGCAGGTACGTCGCTTTACGCGTGGCGCCACCGTGCGATTGCCGTCGCTGCCTAACGTGCGCACGCAGTGTGCCGTCGCGCTGCTCGCCAGCACCGCGGCGCACGCGGCATTCGCGCAGCGGCAGCCCGTGCTGCAGCAGATCCGCGTGCCGCACAACTATTACTATCGCGAGATGTACCTCCCGCAGGTCACGAGCGGACCGGGCAGCGTCACGTGGTCGCCGGACGGGAAGGAGCTGATCTACAGCATGCAGGGGGCGCTCTGGCGTCAACGCGTCGGGAGCGACGAGGCGACGCAAGTGACGGACGGCCCTGGCTACGATCATCAACCCGACTGGTCGCCCGACGGACGCTACATCGCGTACACCTCGTACGAACGCGATGCGATGCCGCTGCGGTTGCTCGATCTCACGACCGGCGAGTCGAGTGTGCTGCTGGACAACGCTGCGGTCAACGTAGAACCGCGCTGGTCGCCCGACGGAACGCGATTGGCGTTCGTCTCAACAGCCTTTGAGGGCCGTTTTCACATCTTCATCGCACACTTCAGCGGCGGCGCGCTCAGCGCGCCGCGGCGTATAACTCAAGATCGCGACAGCAAACTTCCACGCTACTATTACAGCGTCTTCGACCACTATTTGTCTCCTGCGTGGTCGCCTGATGGGCAGGAGCTGATCGCGATCTCGAATCGTGAACACATCTGGGGATCGGGTGGGGTCTGGCGCGTGGAAGCGCGCGAAGGCGGCGCGCTGCGCGAGATCCGCAACGAGGAGACGACCTGGCGTGCGCGCCCGGACTGGTCGCGCGACGGGAAACGCGTGGTGTACGCGTCCTATTTCGGCCGGCAGTGGCACCAGCTGTGGCTGATGACATCTGACGGCGCCAATCCATTTCAGCTCACGTACGGCGAGTTCGACGCCACTGGGCCGCGCTGGTCGCCGGCCGGCGATCGCATCGCGTACATCTCGAATGAAGGCGGCAACACGTCGCTCAGGGTCGTCACTGTGCCCGGTGGCGCGACTAGCGAAGTGCGCGCTGCTCGGCGGAGATACGTACGACCGAACGGGACGCTGAACCTAACGATTACCGATGCAACCGGTGTGCCGATCCCGGCGCGCGTATCCGTCATCGCTGCCGACGGTCGCGGTTACACGCCGGATGACGCGTGGCGTCACGCCGACGATGGCTTCGACAGACGCCAGCGGCCGTACGAGCCGACGTACTTCCATTCGCGCGGGCTCGCCACGCTCACAGTGCCGGCAGGTGAGTACAGCGTCGAAGTGCTGCGCGGCCTCGAGTACCGCGTCGAGCAACGCAAAATCACAGTGCCACCTAACGCAGCAAGGACGGTACGCATCCCCCTGCGCCGCATCGACAATCTTGCGGCGCGCGGCTGGTACAACGGCGACCTGCACGTGCACATGAACTACGGCGGCAATTACCGCAACACGCCGGACCGCCTGCGAGCGCAGGCGCGCGCCGAAGCGCTCGACGTTGTCGAGAACCTGATCGTCAACAAAGAGGGACGTATCCCCGACATCGGCTACTTCGCGGGATCGCGCGCGCAGCCGCAGACGCTGCCCCCGCTCATCTTCCACGATGAGGAGTACCACACGTCGTACTGGGGTCACAGCGGTCTCTTGGGCCTAACGAGCAACATCGTCTTGCCGGGCTATGCCGCGTACACGCACACCGCCGCTGCATCCCTGGTCCCGATGAATGCCGACATCTTTGTCCAGGCGCGTGCACAGGGCGCCATCGTCGGCTACGTGCACCCGTTCGACGTCTATCCCGATCCCGCCAACCGTGCGACGACCCTGACACACGAGATTCCCGTCGACGCCGCCCTCGGTGGCTTCGACTACTACGAGAGCGTCGGCTTCAACGAAGACGCGATGGCGTCGCAGCGGGTCTGGTATTCGCTGCTCAATAACGGATTCCGCATCGCCGCCGCCGGCGGTACCGACGCGATGATGAACTACGCGTCACTGCGCGGTCCACTCGGCGTGAATCGTGTCTACGTGCAGACTGGCGGCCCGCTCACGCAGCGATCCTTTCTCGCTGGGATCAAAGCCGGACGCACGTTCGCCACGAACAGCGCACTGCTCGAGCTGAGCGTCAACGGGCAGGGAATCGGGAGCGAGCTGAAGCTGCCTAACGGACGCCATGCGCTCAAGGTCCGGGCGCGCATGCGCTCGCTGATCCCGATCGAGCATGTAGAGATCGTCAAGAATGGCGAAGTCATAGCGACCGTTCCCCTCGCCGCCGACAGCATGAGCGCAACGGCCGACATCACGCTCGATGTGGAGAAAAGCGCGTGGATTCTGCTGCGAGCGTGGAGCCAGGGAGCGCGACACCCCATCTACGACTTCGCGCCGATTGCTACGACGAGTCCCGTGTACGTGACCGTTGGCGGCGCGCCGGTGCGTTCGCAAAAGGACGCCGAGTACTTCATCGGCTGGATCGATCGCTTGATAGAAAGCGCCGAGCGATATCAGGAGTACAACACGCCAGCTGAAAAGAGCCAAGTCCTCGCACGACTCGCAGAAGCCCGTGCGGAATACGTTAGGCGTTCGCTGCAACCCTAGAGGGTCGCAACTCTTCCAGACGCTTGCGCAAGAATCGGCGTTCAGGCTCCGTCCCGGCCAGTCGCAGCGCGGTCTCGAACGCTTCTATGGCTTCTTGGCGCCGGCTGAGCCGGCGCAAAAGGTCGGCCCGAGCCGAGTGTAGCAGATAGTAGCCGCGCAGCACTCCACGGTCGCGCAGCTCGTCGATCAACGCGAGGCCGCGCTCGTACCCTTCGGCCATCGCGACAGCAACCGCGCGATTGAGCTCGATGACCGGCGACGGTTTGGCGCGCAGCAGCAGCGTATACAAGGCCGCTACCTCGGGCCAGTCGGTCGCTGCAGCGTTAGGCGCTCCCGCGTGGCAAGCGGCTATCGCTGCCTGGAGCGTGTACGGTCCGAAGCGACCGCCACGGATGACGCCGTCCACCAGAGCGACGCCCTCCGCAATCTCTTGTTGATCCCAACGCGTGCGGTCCTGTTCCTCCAGGAGCACGAGATCTCCATCCGGCGTCTGCCGCGTGTCTCGCCGAGAATCGTGCAGTAACATGAGTGCTAGCAGTCCAACGGCCTCGGGCTCCGCAGGCATAAGCTCGGCGAGCAACCGAGCCAGACGGATCGCTTCGTGACACAGCTCGCGCCTGACGAGCGCCTCGCCGGCGGTGGCTGCATAACCTTCCGTAAACACGAGATAGATGACGGCGAGCACGACATCGATCCGCTCGATCCACGCTGAGGGAGGCGGAACCTCGTACGGGATTTTCGCCGCGCGGATCTTGTTCTTGGCGCGAACTAGACGCTGCGCCATCGTCTCGAGCGGGACGAGAAAGGCGCGCGCGATCTCGTCAGTCGTTAGGCCGCACACAGTGCGCAGCGTGAGCGCGACCTGTGCCTCGGGAGCCAAAGCGGGATGGCAGCACGTGAAGATCAGTCGTAAGCGGTCGTCCGGGTATTCGGCATCACGTTCGACAGGCTCGGCCGGTGCGCTATGCAATGCGGCGGGATCGTTGTCGTATCGGGCGGCCTTTCTGACTCGATCGACGGCCTTGAACCGGCCGGTGCTTACGAGCCACGCGCGCGGATTCGCCGGCACACCCTCCCTGGGCCACTGCTCGAGCGCCGCCGCGAAGGCATCTTGCAAGGCCTCCTCGGCGGCATCGAAGTCGCCCGTTAGGCGAATCAGGGTGGCGAGGACGCGGCGTGACTCCTGGCGGTAAACCCGCTCGACGACAGCTGCCGCGTCCACGCAGAGACAACTCAGCTCATGCCCACGAGGGGACGCACCTCGATGGCGCCGCTCCTCGCGCTGGGGATGCGCGCAGCGATCGCCACAGCCTCGTCCAGGTCCTTCGCCTCGATGAGGTAATAGCCGCCTAACTGTTCACGCGTCTCGGCGAAGGGGCCATCGGTGGTCTGTGTCTTCCCGTTTCGCACACGCACGGTGGTCGCCGTGTGCGTCGGCGCCAGCTCGGAACCCGCGATGTACTGACCCGCCTTTTGGATCTCGGCTCCGAATGCGCGATATGCGCCGTAAACGGCGTTGCGGTCTGCGTCCGAGAACTTCGCGAACGCCGCTTCGTCTTCGTAAATGAGGCACATGTACTTCATTGTTGGATCCTCACAAGAGCTTCGGGAGAGCCGGTCGATCGCAGCGCTGAGCGACCAATCGACGGAGCCGGAAGGTGTCCAGCTCCGTCATTTAGTCGTTCTCAAAGCTCGGAATTCGACAGTCACCCTATCCCTATCTCTATCCCTATGCCTATCCCTACGCCTATCCCTACGCCTATCCCTATCCCTATCCCTATCCCTATCGGGCGGGTGGGCTCGGTGCGGGTGGGATATGGAAGTACTCCAACCGGCCCGCAGCCAGCCTTGGGAGCGCGAGCACCATGCGCTTCGTGTCGACTCCGATGTCAGCCGGAGCGTCGACACCAGTGATGACCTTCTTGAGCGCTCCTTCCGAGACGACGTTCACCGTCGAGTCCTGCCAGCTCGTAACGAGGATCCTGCCGTCAGGCAGCACTTCGATGCCATCGTAGCCGCCCATGCCGCCAGCGATCGGAATCGGCTGCGTGTTGGCGGGTGTGATGTATGTGATGGACTGACCTCCGAACGGCGCCAGTAGCAGCCTGTTACCGTCCGATTGCCACGCAACGCCGTTAGGCTGCGCCAGCTTGGCCTGTCCTTCGAGCAGCAAGCTGGGTTCGCGATTCCTGACCGCGAATAAATGGTCCTTACCGAAGTAGCGTGTCCCTGACTGCGTCATTTGAATCGATGTGTCCGTGATGTACAACGCACCATCCGGACCGGCGGCGACATCGTTCAGGAAACGCGGGCTCCACTTCGCAAAGCTGATTGTTGCGACGCTCGCGCCCGTCTTCTTATTGAAGCCGCGAAGGACATCGATGTCCGTAACCCACAGCGTGTCGCCGACGATGGCGATACCCTTCGGCGCGTGCAGCGTGACTCCGTTCTGGCCGCCGCGAACGAGCACTGACATCGAATCAGTCTGCGCCGCGTTGATCTTGCCGATGTAGCCGTTGTTGTCTTTGGCAGACGGCTGGCCTTTGATGTTCGAGACGAAGAACACGTCCATCTCTGAGTCGTAGCGAGCGCTCTCCGGCGCTTCGAGGTTTGCTGTCTCGCCGATGCGAGTGAACGCCGTGTCGGCGGGCGCGACCTCGCTCCCTTTCTTTTCACCGGACATGCACGCGCTGAGCGCGACGGCTGTTGCCGCGGCGGTTGCGAGACGAAGCCGACCATTCAGTGAGGTCATCGGAGCCCCCGGGGAGAAGCTGTGGATTACTCGGGTCAGGCTACGATAAAGCGCCCCAAGCGACGGCGTGTCAACTGCTATGGGCCGACCGCCCGCCCGAAAAGCGGTAGAGCATCATGTTGATGCTTTTGAACTTTCGGTCTCAAAATCCGGACGGTATCAGGCCGTCTTCACCTTTCTGAAATACAGACGCCGGCCGGTCGCCTGATGCTCCACGACGATCTCCTCGTCGGCGCGCCGAACGAGCGACCCCGAGGCCGCCGCGGATCCGTTGGCCTGAGTCGCCGAGCCAGGCGTTAGGCGGAGGCTCGTCTTCGTTGCATAGCCCCACGTGCCGCTTTCCTGCATCGGATCATCGTAGCGCAGCGCTTGCACGACACCATTCGGGCTCAACGTGACGCTGCGCGTGACGACTTGCAGCGTGTAGGTCTGCTGCCGTTGGTCCAGCTCCAGATAGGCACCGACGATCTCCTGCCGAGTGCTCTCCGTGCCTGACGCCGTGCGCTCGTGACGCAGCGTCGCGGGAATCGGATTGCCATCCACGCGCGTGAGCGCGTAGCTGCCGCCGAAGCCAACGACCTTCGCCAGCGTGCGCAAGTCGAACTGCCAGCCCGCCGACAATTGCCAGCCGCTCAAATCCAGCTGCCTGGGCCAGGTCTTTCCTATCGGTTCGGTCTGGGTGTACCCGATGCTCGCGAAGTTCCGCGCGCGATAACCCGCTTCCAGCAGCATGCGGCCGTTGGTGAACGGCGGGGCCACGCCGACGCCTAACGACATACCGTACTCGAATGTGGAGGCTGACACGGACGATTGCTTCCCGGCGGCCGTATGCGCGCGGCCGTTCCACAGATCCACGAGACCGAACGAGCCGACGACGTACGGCCGAATCCACCCCAGGTTCATGAACGTGGCCTGAGCCGACAGCGTTGGAAGCTCGCGCAACGCTCCGCGGATCTCCAGCGAGTCGCTCGTTCGCGCGCTCACAGTACGCAGGTACCCCGCGCCGAAGCCGAGGTCCAGATCCAAACGGTCCGACCGCGTGTCCAGCGCGATCAGCACGCGCGTTCCGGCTCCACACAGCGAAAGCGTTAGGCATCCCTTGCCGCTTTGATCCAGGATCCGCTCACCGGTCGGTTCCAGCGAATGCACGAACATCCCGAGCTTGTGCACACGAGCAAACACGGTGCTGACGAATCCGAGCTCCTGCGCCCGCGCGACAGATGCGAGCGCACCGAACGCCGCCAGTGTGAGGACAACGCGGCCAAGTTTGAGATGCATATGGGGAGGTGAGTTAGAACTTCGTGCGGATCTCTTGCGGAAGCATCCAGTAGAGCAGGCCGTTCAGGTCGGCGAAGCCCAGAGTGAGCGACCAAGCACGCTGGGCACCGAATGCGAGACGAGTCGTCGTTATGCCCACCGTCAAACGCGACGCGAGCAGGTCACACGAAGCCCGATACATGAAGCGCTCCCGATGTGGGAACTCCACGTCCTTTGCCCAAGGGAGATTGTGCCGCGCAGACGCGCTGACGAGGCACTCGTTGAGCAGGATGGAATGGTTGCGCCACATGGAACCGATACCGGCGGAGAAATACGGACGCCGAAGCGCGTCATCAGGCGACGAACCGCGCGTGCTGCTCACGCGACCGATGTGATAGCCCAACGGAAAAACGATGCTGTTCTCGGCATCCAGGTGAAACGCCGGCCGCCAGCCCGTTTCGAACACCGTCGATCCAAAGCCGCCCGCGGCGTAGTACGGCACGGCGACACGGAAAAAGCTCTGGACGAATCCGCACCAGCCGAGCCGCGGATACAGGTTCCCGTTTGGACACTCCTTTGGGACCGATGACTGATCCCACGTCCATTCCATATGAGTGGGAGTGCCGAACGCAGAGCGGATCACCGAGTTGGCGAAACCGAGTTTTGTGGCGGCTCCGGATCCTTCGATGCGCTGCGCCGTTCGCTCCACGGCAGCCATGCGGTCCAGCCCTGCAAAAGACAGCCGCTTCATGAAATCGTTAGGCTGCTCTAGCAGTTTCAGGAGGTACTCGTCAGCGAAACACGCCGCGGCGAGCGAGTCGACCTTCGTGTGCGTGAGGTGACAGGCTTCCTTCCCTTTGATCAGCACTCGCACCGAGTCGTTCAACCCGCGCTTGACTGCTTCCTTCGTAAATGCCAGGAGACCACTGCCGCACATGATGTTCTCGAAGGCACTGTAGCTGTTGCCGCACTTCGCCGGCTTCAGAAGGTTGGCGGCGAAGATCTGCGCGGTCATTTGCAGTATCGCGTGACGCCTCAGCTCGTCGCCCTCAGGCTTGCACGGATACGGTTCGTGATGGTCAGTGTTCGGGCTGAGCCCATGTTCGCGGGCATAGAACAGGGAGACGAGCAGATGCCCCGTGCAGCCGACATCGACGCGATGCATGAGCGCGTCGAATGTTTTGACATGACACAGCGCGTGCCGCATCAAGCCGGCCGGCGTCGTGTCCGTGTTGAAGCTCGCGCAGAGTCGATCGGCGCTGAAATGCATCGCATCGTACACGCCGACATAGAAGTCATGCTCCCGGAAAGGCCGCGCGAGAAACGCGCCAAAGTGGCCTAACGCTTCACCAAAAATCGGGAACGCGCGACTGGTCACTTCGATCGTGTCAGCTACCGAGATCTTGCGCTCCTTGTCTGCCTGGCGTGCACGCTGATAGGCGTGCAGCTCGTACTCCGAAGCGGCCTTCCACATGCCACCGAGAAACTGAGTCGCGGCCTGTGTTCCTCCGGCACGATCGTGCGTGGTGTCAACGGCTTGTGAGACTTCTTCCACGCGCTTGGCAGACGGCACGATGAAGATCGTGTGCAGGAACGTCTTCTCGGTGAGCGGTTCTTCGTTCACCGAAGCCGAGAGGAGCCGATCCGCGATGCTGATCGGCCGATTGTCGAAGGCGCCGCCGTCGACGAAGCGGGCGCGCTCAGGAGGGGCGCACGTGTGCGAATGCTCGCGCGCACGAGGGCAAACGCCGACTGAGTCGAGTTCGCCCGCGCGATAGTACGCCAACTCGACGGGCGCGAATACGACTGGAATGGAGCTCGATGCTCGAGCGAGGTCGAAGACCTGCTGGACTTCGAGCGTCGTGGAGGGTACGTCGGGGGCGGGCACGATCTGTACGCCTAACGCGCGATCGCCACGCAGCGCGGGGCTGGCCTGATGCAGTCGCATCTTTCTCGTGTCGCTCTCCACACTCAGCGCGTACGTCCCGACATGCCGTTGCACGCTGATCATCACGTGATCGAAGACTTCCTCGGTGATGGCGCGCTGCTTCGTGAGTGACCCGGCGACCTGGACGTTGCATCCGGCGCGGCCCTCCTTCTGCAGCGCGCTGGCCAGACGCGGCAGCAAGACATCCTGGAAGTAGCTGCGATCGATGACGCCGTACTCCGGGGGCCTAACGATACTCCCGACTGGCATCAACTGGCGCCAGCCGACGTCCACCCAGATCTTCCAGTAGAGCGACTCCTCCGGCCGGATGTTGGCACCCGCCGTGCAATAGTGAATCGCGGACATCAGCGAGTTGATGGTGCCCGCCGAAGCGCCGCTGAAACCGACCAGGCGCGGAAGCGCCGTACCGCTCTGGGCGATCATCCTGCGCAGCGTGTCATCCGTTTGCGTCCGGCGCAGCAACTCGACCAAGCCCCAGTTGACGCCCGCCTGGTAGGAGCCGAGCGAGATGCCTCCGCTGGTAGCCAGAACGACGCGCGCTTCAGCGCCGTTCGCGCGCGCCTCCGTTTGAGTGGCGCTCGATTGCGACAGCGCGACCGACGGGGCAAGGACTGCTGTGTAAAGCAAGAAGCGATAGCGCATTAGCGACCCGGGCGAAAACGGCGGCGGGGTAGTCGTCCTGCCGCTTGAGTGCGCCAGTCCGCCCCCTAGGGGACGCGCAATCCGTCCGCGCCGGGGCTCACACATGGGCCAAAAAAAGGGGCGCCGAGCGGCGCCCCTAGAACTCTCGTCCGGACCGTTGCTACGAGCAGTGCCCCGGGCCGATGATCCCGTTGTTGAAGCTGTCCAGCGTACTGCTCCACGCGACGAGCTGCGATCGCATTGGGTCGACCGGACTCGGAATCCCGGCAGGTTCGCCCGAGAAATACGCCGCCGCACCGGCCATCGCGTCGTCGACCTCAGTCACGCCGGACGACGAAGCGCCGTTCATGTTCAGCGAGGCCGCAATGAACTGGTGCGCGAGGATCTCGTACGCGTTGCCACCCTTCGGCGGCATTTTCATGATCGTTAGGTTGCTGACGCCTGAATTGTAAAACTGATCGGAGGTGAGGAACGCCATCCCATCGCTGGCGTCGTCCCAGACCTCGGGATGCTGCTTCCAGTACCCTTGCGTGTACGTGCAGCTCGGGCCTGGCGGCGGCTCGATGATGATGGCTGCCGAGGTTTATTGTCGCTCACGGCGCCAGTTCGATTGGACGACGAGCAGCGATCTACTCGGTCAGGAAATCGCGCACTGACACGTGATCGAAGTGACTGGCGGCACCGATGAACGACGCAGCATAACGGTGCGGTTCCTGACGCTCCGTGCGCGCAGATTCTCCGACTATCACGGCGTGACTAAAGCTGTCGACTCGTGGCCATCACGCCTTGCGCGCCACCCGTCACGCGGCGCTAATTCGACGCGCTACCGCCGTTTCCCATGCGAGGCAACACATGCGTCGTCTCATTATTGTCGTCGTAGTTGCAGCCGCGTTCGCGCTACCAGGCACAACGAGTTCTCAGGCGGCGCGACCCGCTGCTCGGTCTGCGCAGGCAGCTCCAACAGCGGCCTTCAGCGTCGATACGAGCCTGTTCAATGCGCTGCGCTGGCGCGAAGTCGGGCCCGCGCGAGGCGGCCGCTCGGTCGCCGTCGCCGGCTCCGCTCAGCGACCATACGAGTACTGGATGGGCACGACCGGCGGCGGCGTCTACAAAACGACTGACGGCGGGATGAACTGGCAGCCGGTCACTGATCGCTATTTCGGCGGGACGATCGGTGCGATCACGGTCGATCCATCGAATCCTGACATCGTCTGGGTTGGCGGCGGCGAGACGTGCATCCGCGGCAACACCTCGCATGGTGACGGCGTGTGGAAGACGACGGACGCCGGCCGCACGTGGAAACTGATGGGCTTTAGCGAAGAGCACATCTCCAACATCGCCATCCACCCGACCAACTCGAACATCGTCTACCTCGGCGTCTTCGGCGACGTGTTCAAGGCGACGCCAAACCGCGGCATCTATAAAACGACGGACGGCGGCAGCAATTGGACCAAGTCGCTGTTCGTGAACGACTCGACGGGATCGATCGACCTCATCATGGACCCGTCGAACCCCGAGGTGCTGTACGCCGCGATGTGGCAGGCGTGGCGCCAGCCGTGGGGGATGTCGTCAGGCGGTGCGCACAGCGGGATCTACAAGACGACCGATGGCGGCGCGACGTGGGCGAACCTAACGAAGACGGCTCGCGGGCTCCCACAGGGGATGCTCGGCAAGATCGGACTCGCTGTTTCGCCGGCGAATCCGCGGCGCGTGTGGGCCTTGATCGAGCATGACTCGGGCGGGATCTATCGTTCGGATGATGCGGGAGCGACGTGGGAGTATATCAACAAAGAGCGCAAGCTGCGCCAGCGCGCGTGGTACTACACGCACATCTACGCCGATCCCAAGAACGCCGACATCATCTACGCGCTGAACGTGCAGTTCTTCAGGTCGCGCGACGGCGGCAAAACGTTCCCGCAGAACATTCAGGTCCCGCACGGCGACAACCACGACATGTGGATCGCGCCTAACGACCCGGACCGGATGATCGAAGGCAACGACGGCGGCGCCAACGTCTCCTTCAACGGCGGCCGCACCTGGACGGACCAGGAGTATCCCACGGCGCAGTTCTATCACGTGACGACGACGAACGAGTGGCCCTACAAGATCTGTGGTGCGCAGCAGGACAACTCCACGCTCTGTGGGCCGAGCCGCAAGCAGGGGACGATCGAGATCGGCGACTGGTACGAGGCGGGTGGCTGCGAGTCGGGGTATATCGCCGCGCATCCGGCCAAGCCTAACGTGACCTTTGCGGGCTGTTACGGCGGCAACCTCGATCGCCGCGATCGCGAGACGGGGTTCACGCGCGATGTGACCGTATATCCGCGCAATCCGATGGGGCATTCGTCGGAGGACATCGCGGTGCGCTTCAACTGGACGTTCCCGATCGTCTTCTCGCGCCACAATCCGAACGTGTTGTACGCGGCCGGTTCGCGGCTCTTCCGTTCGAACAACGAGGGCGAAAGCTGGACCGCGGTGTCGCCCGAGCTGGCGCGGCGCGATCCCAAGACGATGGGGCCGTCCGGTGGGCCGATCACGAAGGATCAGACCGGCGTCGAGACGTACGGGATCATTTTCGCATTCGACGAATCGCCGATCACGCCAGGATTGCTCTGGGCGGGGAGCGACGACGGCCTGATCTGGATCTCGCGCAACAATGGTGTGTCCTGGTCGAACGTGACTCCGCCCGACATCGGCGACTTCACGCGTATCTCGATCATCGAGCCGTCGGCGCACGATGCCGGAACGGCCTACGTCGCCGCCAACCGTTACGCGTTAGGCGACAAGCAGCCGCTTTTCTACAAAACGAACGATTACGGCAAGACCTGGACGAAGATCGTGAGCGGCATCAAGAACGACCACTTCGCGCGAGCGATTCGCGAGGATCCCGTGCGCCGCGGCCTGCTCTTCGCGGCGACCGAGCGGGCGATGTATGTCTCCTTTGATGATGGCCGCGGCTGGCAGTCGATTCAGAAGAATCTCCCGCCGGTACCCTTCCACGACGTCACCATCAAGGACAACGACGTCATCGTTGCCGCGCACGGGCGTTCGTTCTGGGTACTGGATGACATTTCGCCGCTGCGGCAGGTGACGGCGCAGGTCGCGGCAAAGGATGCGCATCTCTTCAGGCCCGTCGACGCGTATCGCACGCAATGGAGCGGCGGCTTCGGAGGTGGTGGCGGTGGCGGTGGCGGCGGCGGCGTCGGCGCGAATCCGCCGTCGGGGGCCGTCATCTATTACACGCTCAAGTCGCCTAACCAGAAGGTGAACCTCGTCTTCAGCGATGCGGCCGGGAAGGCCATTCAGACATTCACCAGCGAGCAGGATCCGGAAGCGGCGGCCGACAGCGTGCGCCTGGAACAGATCAAGGCGCAGCGCGTCGATTCGCTGACGCGAACCGGCCTCGCGCGCGACTCGGCCACCAAAGTCGTGAACGCGGCGCTGGCGTCGCCACAAGCGCAGAATCAAGCGTTAGGCATCGAGTTCCCGCGTCCGCGGCCTCCTCGGGTGGCCAACAAGGCAGGCCTCAATCAGTTCTCCTGGAACCTGCGCTATCCCGATGCGGTCTCGTTCGAGAACCTGATCATGTGGGCCGCCGGAACGAACGGTCCTGTCGCGCCTCCGGGAGCATATAGCGTGCGCCTAACGGTGAACGACGGGCCGGCGCAGTCTTTCAACTTTCGCGTCCGCAAGGATCCGCGCTCCACATCCACGGACGCCGACATCCTGGCGCAGTTCAATCTCTTGATTGCGATTCGCGACAAGACGACCGAGGCGAACAACGCCGTGCGCATGGTGCGCAACATGCGCGCTCAGGTCGACGATCGCACAAACCGGCTGCCGGCGGACAAGAAACAGGAGTTCAACGGCATCGCCACCGGAATGATGGGGAACCTGAGCAAGGCAGAGCAGGAGGCCTATCAGGTTCGCAACGAGAGCAACCAGGATCCGCTCAACTTCCCGATCAAGCTCAACAACGAGATCGCCGGTGTCGCGAGCTACGTCTCGCAAGGCGAGTATCGCCCGACAAAGCAGGCCTACGAGGTCTTCGACATGTTGTCGAAGGAGCTGGACGTACACCTCAAGGCAATTCAATCGACGCTTGCGAGCGAACTGCCCAAGTTGAACGCGATTCTACGCGCGGCGGGATTGCAAGAGCTGAAGCCGAGTACGGAGGAGATCAAGCGGCAACGGCCGGCGGTGGCCATGTAGGTGGATGCGATTGAAGAGCTGAAAGCGGCGCTTTCGGATCACTACACCGTCGATCGTGAGGTCGGCCGCGGTGGCATGGCCGCCGTGTACCTCGCGCGTGATGTCAAACATGGCCGACGCGTAGCGATCAAAGTCTTGCACCCCGAGCTCGCCGCGGCCGTGGGCCCCGCACGTTTTCTCCGCGAAATCGAGACAACCGCGAAGCTCACGCATCCACACATCCTCACGCTGCACGAATCCGGGCAGCAGGGCGGCATCCTGTATTACGTGATGCCCTTCGTCGAGGGAGAGTCGCTGCGCGAACGCCTAACGCGTGAACGGCAGCTGCCGCTGGATGAAGCGCTGCGCATCGCAACGGACGTAGCCGACGCGCTCAGCTTCGCGCACGGGCAAGGCGTCGTGCATCGCGACATCAAGCCGGAGAACATCCTGGTCTCCGGCCGTCACGCCATCGTCGCCGATTTCGGGATCGCCCGGGCCGTGGCGCGTGCGGCTGGCGACACGCTGACTGCGACCGGTGCCACGTTAGGAACGCCGCAGTACATGAGCCCCGAGCAAGCCGCGGGCGATCACGACGTCGATGCACGGAGCGATATCTACGCCCTTGGCTGTGTGCTCTATGAAATGCTGGCAGGCGAGGCTCCATACAGCGGACCCAGCGTGCAGTCCATTGTGGCCAAGCACATCACGGCGCAGATACCGTCGGTTCGCATGCTGCGACCCACCGTGCCGCCGCATGTCGAGGGAATCATCACCCGCGCGCTCGCGAAGTCGCCGACAGATCGATACCCGGACGCCCAGTCGATGCTGCGCGACCTCGAGGCAACGGACGAAGCCACGTTAGGTCGCGCCACTGCCGCTTCGACAGCAGCTCCCGCTGCCGCGCCGATATCGAAAGGCCGCCCCAAGCGAGCATCAGCAGTGGGTGCCGCGCTCGTACTCGTGGCCGCGGTCGCGGCATTTCTCGTCTGGCGCAACGTCTCACGGCCTGGGGGCACGCAGCCGTCAGCGAACATGCGTCTGCATTCGCTCGCCGTGCTGCCATTCGACAACCTCGGTGCAGCAGCCGAAAGCTCGTACTTCGCCGATGGTATCACCGACGAGATCATCGACGCGCTTGCGCGCATTCCAGGATTGCGTGTCATCTCGCGCACATCTTCGTTCGCCTTCAAGGAGAAGCGCGGCCTAACGATGCAGCAGATCGCCGACAGCCTGAAGGTCGGCGCCATTCTGGAAGGGAGCGTGCGGCGCGACGGCAATCGGCTGCGCGTGATCGCGCGACTCGTCGACGTCGCCGCTGATTCACAGCTCCTCACCCGGGATTTCAATCGCGAGCTGCGCGACGTTTTCGGCGTGCAAAATGAGATCGCCCAAGACATCGCCGGAGCGCTGCGCGTGCGTTTGGCCGCCCATGACTCCACACGCCTGCGCCGCCGGCCTGCGGTCGATGTCGAGGCGTACGACCTCTACTTGAGAGGCCGAGCACTGTGGAATCAGCGCTCGCCGGTGGCGCTCAGCGAAGCCGTTAGGCTGTTCCAGCAGGCGATCGCTCGAGATTCCACATTCGTCGCGGCCTACGTTGGCTTGTCAGATGCGCTGGCGCTCGAAGGGCTCGTGGGCGGAGTGCCTCCCGAGGACGTGGGCCCGCGCGCCGTTGCCGTCGCCGAGCGAGCGCTGCGACTGGATAGCCTGGACGGCGGTGCTCATGCTGCTCTTGGCCACGCGCTCTACGAGTTCTATCGCGACCGCGAGCGCGGCGAAGCGCATCTCAGACGCGCTCTCACTCTCGACTCCGTGAGCTATGGCGCCCGTCTGTACCTGGGCATTCTGCGCCACGACCTCGGATTCTTTGACGACGCGATCGCGCTCTTGCACGACGCGGTGG
>DATBKN010000506.1:0-16314 GCA_036555845.1 Gemmatimonadaceae bacterium
GTGGATCGCCAAGGAAATGCTGCGCAAGGACGGAGAAGACATCACTGTCATTACCACGCTGCATGGCACTGACATAACCCTCGTCGGGCAGGATCGCTCGTATTATCCGATCACGCGCTTCTCGATCGAAAAGTCCGATCGCATAACGGCTGTTTCTGTTTTCCTGAAGCGCGAGACGATCGCCGCATTCGGCTGCACGGGCTGTGACGTCGAGGTCATTCACAACTTCATAGACCCGGATGTGTATCGTCGCGGTCGTTATGCGGCGCAGTTGCGCGACGTGGCAGGCGACAAGAAGGTGCTCATCCACGTTTCCAACTTCCGCGAAGTCAAGCGCGTACGCGACGTCGTACGCATCTTCGCACGAGTACAGCAAGAGATTCCGAGCATACTCGTTATGGTCGGCGATGGTCCGGACCGGGCGGACGCCGAGGAAGAGGCGCGTGAACACGGTCTCGCCGACTCGGTGCATTTTCTCGGCAAGATCGACACAGTCGCGCCGCTGCTCGCGTCATCGGACCTCTTTCTGCTTCCCAGCAATTTCGAATCGTTCGGCTTGAGCGCGCTCGAGGCGTTGGCGTGTGGAGTGCCTGTTGTCGGTTCCAATGCGGGTGGCCTGCCAGAAGTCGTGCTCGAGGGGGTCACCGGCATGCTGAGACCAGTGGGCGATCTCGACGGCATGGTCAAAGCTTCCATCGAGATACTCGGCGATCGCGAGCGCTGGCATGCGATGAGCGAGGCCGCTGCCGCCGATGCTCGCGCGCGGTTTTCCCGCGATGAGATTGTGAGTAAGTACGAGGCGCTTTACGTCGATGCCATAGCAAGCGCGGCGGCCTTGTCGCCAACGAAGGCGCCAGCCTAACGGATGACAGTCTTTCAGGCGATCGTGCTCGGCGTGCTGCAAGGCCTCGCCGAGTTCCTTCCGATTAGCTCGTCGGCACATCTCGCGCTCGCGCCGTGGGTCTTCGGATGGCGCGATCCGGGGCTCGCGTTCGACGTCGCGCTGCATCTAGGGACGCTCGTGGCCGTTCTATGGTATTTCCGCCGCGAATGGATCGCGTTGATAGCGTCGGCGTTCAACATCCTGCGACGTCGATCGATTCAGACACCTGAGGAATGGCGCGTGGTCTTCCTCGCCCTGGCAACGATTCCAGGAGCGATCGCAGGCGTTTTGCTGGAGGATGCCGCCGAGACAAGCCTGCGCTCGCCGGCGCTGATTGCGACGATGCTCATGATCATGGGCGTGGTGCTTTGGGCTGCGGATCGTTATGCAGCGACGGATCGTCCGCTGGCGAGCATGCGCTGGCGCGACGCACTGCTGATCGGGACCGCCCAAGCGTTCGCTCTGGTTCCTGGTGTCTCGCGCTCCGGCGCGACGATGTCGGCCGCTCGCGTGCTGCGCTTCGATCGGCAGAGCGCCGCTGTGTTCAGCTTTTTGCTGAGCATGCCGATCACCGCGGCAGCGGCGGTGGTGAAAGTGCCGGATGCCGTCGCGGCTGGCGGTTACTCGGCGGCACTCATCGCCGGCGTGCTGGCGGCGGCGCTCAGCTCCTGGCTGGCGATCGCTGTGCTGCTGCGCTACCTGGCGCGCCACTCGTTCGGCATTTTCGCGCTTTATCGATTGCTGTTGGGCGCGGCGATCCTGGCGCTCGTCGCCGCTCGTGGCTGACGCGCTCGTCGCGGTGCTCGATGGGCTGAGCACCGACGCCATCGCGCGGGAGCTGGATCTTCCGCTCGTCAGACTGTACGACGAAGTGACGTCCACGATGGACCTTGCCGCCGCGTTAGGCGACGAGGGCTCGCCGGCCGGCTCCCTTGTGGTCGCAGCGGCGCAACGCGCGGGGCGCGGGCGCGGCGGTCGTCGCTGGGCGTCACCGGCTGACAAGGGCCTCTGGCTCACGCTGCTGGAACGCCCCAATGACGCGAGCGCTCTCTCTGTTCTCCCGCTGCGAATTGGACTGCGCCTGGCGGCAGTTCTCGAGCGCTGGACGGCGGGCCCCATACAACTCAAGTGGCCCAATGACCTCTACGTGAGCGGCGACAAACTCGCTGGCATCCTGCTCGAAGCGCGCTGGCGCAGCAATCGCTTGGACTGGGTGGCAATCGGGATCGGCATCAATTTTTCCGCGCCGGATGCCGTGCCAAATGCGGCGTACCTAACGAACACAGCGAGTCGACGCGACGTCCTGGCTGAAATGATCCCCGCACTACGCGCGGCGGCAGCAGCGAGAGGGTCGTTAGGGGCGTCGGAGCTTTCCGCCTTTGCCGCGCGCGACTTGGGAATAGGCCGCCGTTGCCGCGCACCGGTCGCAGGAGTCGTAAAAGGCATCAGCGAGGACGGGGAACTGCTGGTCGACACCCCCGACGGCGAGCGGCGGTATCTTACGGGCAGTCTCGAGCTCGAGCCCCTCTGACCTCTGGCCACAGACCTATGGTCCTGGTTTTTGACGTCGGCAACACGGAAACGACGATCGGCTGTTTCTCCGGTGAGGATCTGCGCGCACACTGGCGTATCACCACCGACGTTGCACGAACGCCTGATGAGCTCGCGCTTGTCATCGGCGGTCTGTTGCACGGCTCGGGAATCGCCACGAGCGCGCTCACCGGAGTTTGCATCGGCTCTGTCGTTCCGATGCTCACCGCACCACTCGCTGAGGCGTGCCAGAACCTAACGCGGCTGCGGCCGATCATCGTGGATGGCAGCTCGGCGCTGCCGATCACGCTCGACGTCATCGAGCCGCAAACAGTCGGCGCCGACCGCATCCTCAATACGCTCGCCGCCAGCCGCCTGTTCGCGCGGGACACGATCGTCGTGGACCTCGGCACTGCCACGACATTCGATTGCATAACGAAGGACGGCGTCTTCCTCGGCGGTGTGATCGCCCCAGGCGTTCGCACGGCGATGGAAACGCTCGTGCGGCGTACGTCCAAGCTGCCGCAGACCGAACTGCACGCTCCGAGCGAAGTCATCGGTCGTCGCACCGAGGACTGTATCCGCTCCGGCGTCATCTTTGGTTCAGCCGAGGCGATCGACGGCCTCGTTAGGCGAATCCGCGCCGAATGGCCGGGGGACGACGAGCCGCTCGTCGTCGCTACAGGCGGACTCGCCGAGGCGCTCGCGCCGTTTTGCGAGTCGGTTGAGCGCGTCGTTCCAGAGCTGACGCTCGTCGGTTTGCGCATGGCGTACGAGCTGCTCAGCGCAGCTGCGCTGGATTCTGCAATGACAAACGCCAGATCCGCGAGCCGATCTCTGCTGTAACTCGTTGTCATCTTGGCACTTAGCTGATACAATCCTGGGTATTGTCCCGACTTGATAAGGCATCAGGGGACTGTTAGACTTGTCACCCTGTTAGCACTCAGCACCGACGAGTGCTAAGTCATCATCAAATGCCCAATTAAGGAGGGGTGAAACGCTATGGCTACGAAAAGCGCAGCGTCCGTGAAGGTAAATCCACTCGCGGACCGAGTAGTGGTGAGAGCGCTCGAGGACGCCGAGACCATGCGCGGCGGTCTGTATATCCCGGACACCGCCAAGGAAAAGCCGCAACAGGGAGAGATCGTCGCGGTGGGCCCCGGTCGCTTCGAGGATGGGAAGCGAGTGCCCATGGATGTGAAGGCGGGTGACAAGGTGCTCTACGGCAAGTACAGCGGCACCGAAGTTACCGTCGACGGCGAGCAGCTGCTCATTCTGCGCGAGTCCGACGTGCTCGCGATCATCAACTAAGCGTTCACGTCACTCACGTACTTACCTAACGAGATCATCTCCGATCAGGAGCACACGCAATGGCTGCAAAGGAACTCCATTTCAATACCGAGGCGAGAGCTGCGCTCAAGCGCGGCGTCGACAAGCTCGCTGAGGCAGTGAAGGTCACGCTCGGCCCCAAGGGCCGGAACGTTGTCATCGAAAAGAAGTTCGGCGCCCCGACTGTCACGAAAGACGGTGTCACTGTCGCCAAGGAAGTCGAGCTTTCCGATTCGCTCGAGAACATGGGCGCACAGATGGTGAAGGAAGTAGCGACGAAGACGTCCGACATCGCGGGCGATGGAACGACGACGGCCACGGTACTAGCTCAGGCGATTTTCCGCGAAGGACTCAAGAACGTCACGGCCGGCGCCAACCCAATGGCGCTCAAGCGCGGCATCGAGAAGGCCGTAGGCGCCGTGGTCGACGAGCTCAAGAAGATCTCCGTCCCGACCGCAGGGAAAAAGGAAATCGCGCAGGTCGCGTCGATTTCCGCGAACAACGATAGAGAGATCGGCGATCTCATCGCCGACGCCATGGAAAAGGTTGGCAAGGACGGCGTGATTACAGTCGAAGAGGCGCGCGGCATTGAGACCACGCTGGAGACTGTGGATGGCATGCAGTTCGATCGCGGCTACATCTCGCCGTACTTCGTCACCGATCCGGACAAAATGGAAGCGGTTCTCGAGGACGCGCTCATCCTGATCCACGACAAGAAGATCTCGTCGATGAAGGATCTGCTGCCCGTGCTAGAGAAGGTCGCGCAGTTCGGCAAGCCGCTGCTCATCATCGCCGAGGACATCGAAGGCGAGGCGCTTGCCACGCTGGTCGTGAACAAGTTGCGTGGCACGCTCAAAGTCGGTGCCGTGAAGGCACCAGGCTTCGGCGATCGCCGCAAGGCGATGCTGCAGGACATTGCGATCCTAACGGGCGGACAGGTCATCTCGGAAGAAGTAGGCTTCAAGCTCGAGAATGCAGTGATCTCTGATCTCGGAAAGGCGAAGCGAATTGTCGTCGACAAGGACAACACGACGATCATCGACGGCGCTGGTGAGACCGATAAGATCAAGGGTCGCATCAAGGAGATTGACGCCGCGATCGAGAAGGCGACGTCGGATTACGACAAGGAGAAGCTGCAGGAGCGTAAGGCGAAGCTCGCGGGTGGTGTCGCGGTTGTGAACGTTGGCGCCGCGACGGAGAGCGAGATGAAGGAGAAGAAGGCGCGCGTCGAGGACGCGCTGCACGCCACGCGTGCAGCGGTTGAAGAGGGAATCGTCCCGGGCGGCGGTGTTGCATTCCTTCGTTCGCAGCGCTCGCTCAAGTCGCTGAAGCTGGAAGATCAGGACGAGCAGATTGGCGTCGAGATCGTGCGTCGCGCGCTCGAAGAGCCGATTCGCATGATCGCGCAGAACGCCGGCGCGGAAGGCTCGATTGTTGTCGAGAAAGTGCGTTCGTCGAAGGACGATGCTTTCGGCTACAACGCGTTGACCGATGCGTACGAGAACCTGACGCAGGCTGGCGTTATCGATCCCACGAAGGTCGCTCGTACGGCGCTGCAGAATGCGGCGTCGATCGCGAGCCTTCTGCTCACGACGGAAGCGATTGTCGTCGAGAAGAAGGAGGAGAAGTCAGCGCCTGCTGGTGGTCCGCCGGGTGGCGGCATGGGTGGGATGTACTAACCACCAGGCGGCTAATTCAGAGGGACGGAAACAGAGAAGTCAGGGCCCGGGCAATCGCTCGGGCCCTTCTCGTTATGCACGTGAGCGTGTAGTGCCTATCCCTATCGACTACACCCCTTTCCCCTATTTCGCGTGGCCGAGATATTGCCATCATATGAGCACGGATATTGACGAGTCACCGCCGAGTTCGGCTGGGGGCGTTACATCTCAATTGGAGGCGTTATGAGCACTCGCGTGATCGTGGTCCGTCGCGGGAGCCACCGCTATCGCAACTTCCTGCTCGCGATCGCGGCCGGTGCCGCTATCCGCAAGGGCGTGCACTTCATCGTGAGCCGCAACCTGCATAAACGCAGCGCAGCACTCCGCGAACTGTCCAAAGCAGTCGGAACGCCGGACGAGATCAAGAAGAAAGCTCGCCGCGCTGCCAAACGTGTCGCCGCGGGTGCGCGCCAAGATGTCCGTGACGTGGTCGAGCACGCCAAGAAATCTGACATGGTCGTGGTGCTTGAAAACGACGCGGCGGAGCTCTTCGATCGCACGAAGGACGCATCGCAGCGCCTTAAAAAGTCAGTGATGAAGGGGATCAAGCAGGGGAAGACAGTTGTCGCGACGGTTCCCACGCTGCCAAAGCTCGCGCAGGGCTGGCAGAAGGTCGTGCGCTCGGTGACGCGCGCCTAGCGCGCTGTCACCGTCTGGGCCGGGTCATACGCGCCGCCCGTAAAGCTCGAACGATAAAGGAAGCTGCGTACTGCCAACCGGTCCGCACACGACGTCCTGCGTCGCTGCCACGACGGTTCCTTGAAAGCCGGCACTCTTGAGCACACGCCGGGCGTTGCCTAACGCAACGTCCGGCGAGTTGTTTACCTCGCTCAAGTGGCACAGCACAACATGCCGTGCGCGCCGCCTCACGGCCGCTCGCATGAGAATCCCGGCGGCGCGATTCGATAAATGACCAAAAGGGCCGGCGATGCGCCGCTGCACTGACGGCGGATACGGCCCGGCGCGCAACATCCCCTCGTCGTGGTTCGATTCGAGCACGAGAATGTCCACGTGGCCGCATGCCTCAGCGAGACCGGACGACACATATCCGAGGTCGAGTGCGATGAGCGCGCGCTCGCCTGTATCGGTCGCTGTGATGAAGTAGGCGCACGGTTCCGCGGCATCATGCGACACCATCCACGGTTCGATCAGCACGTCGTCCAGCGGAGTTGGCTCGCGAGTCACGATTTCGCGACGTGCCTTTCGAAGATCGGGAAGTTCGGCATGCGTTCCGCGCGTTGCATACACGGGCCAGTGAAAGCGCCGCGCCAGGACTCTCGCTCCGCGGGCGTGATCCTGATGCTCGTGAGTCAGCAGCAAGGCGAGGATACTCTCGGGCGCGATGCCGATGCGCGCGAGCCGAGCGCACGTGCTTCGTGGGCTCAAACCGGCATCGATGAGAATGCGAGTCGTGCCGTGCTCGAGCAGCACGGCATTACCGAGACTGCCGCTTCCCAGAACCCACAGCCTCACGAGCGCCACCGCTTGGCGTGCGCCGCCTTGAGTTGCCGGCGTGCACGCTCACCTAACGTGACTTGGCGGCGCGCGAAAACGCGCTCGACGACCTGGAGGAAACGTTCCAGGTCGTAAACCTGCTGTCCTGGCCCCCACGCGAAAGGCGCGACAGTCTTGGGCGCGAGGCCGTCGTACACGACATTGGCGCCGGCGCCGATCACGCTGCCAGTCGTTAGGCGCGTGCCGATGCCTGTCTTGGAGTGGTCGCCGAACAACGTGCCGAGGAATTGCATCCCCGTGTCCTGCGCGCCGTGCGGCGTCCACATGCTCACGCTGCCGTACGTGTTCTTCAGATTGCTGTTCACCGTCGATGCCCCGAGGTTGACCCAGCGACCCAGAACACAATGCCCGATGAAACCATCATGCGCTTTGTTGGCGTGTCCTATGAATATCGTATTGGACACTTCACCGTGCACACGGCAATCATCACCAATGCTGGACACGGCCACCCGCTCACCAAGCACGCTCGTGTTAGGTCCGATCGCGCACGGTCCCATGAGACGTGTAAAACCACGAATGTGAGATCCGCGCCTGACGAGTATAGGTCCCGTCGAGGCATCGAGCAGAACGTGCGGCTCGATCGTCGCGCCAAGCTCCGCGAAAACGGGATGGCCACGTATGATGGTCGCGTCTTTTGGGTTCGCCGTCTGTAGTGTGGGACCAAGGCGCAGAATGTCCTCGGTCAGCATTTCGCCGAGATAGCGCACCAGGTCCCACGGCGCCTCGAGCCAGCGGCCGGTCAGCTCGACGCGCTTCGTCACCGGATCCAGCAGCGACTCCAGCTCCGCGCCCGCAGTTCGCAGAGCAGACACAGGCGTCGCGCGCGGGAGCCGCAACGCCGCAAGACGGCCCGCAATCGTCCACGCCGCGGCGCGCCCGTCGCGCAGAGCGTCCAGTGTTGGTAACGCTCGCGCGTTGGCGACGACAGTCCCGGCCGGCAGCTCGCTCTCGAGAAACGCGCCCGGCGCGCCAGCTTCCTCGAAATCGTCCAGGTGCGCCGCACCGATGAAGCCGGCGGCGGAATTGCCTAACGCAGTTTCCCAGCGCTCGCGTATGAGAACGACGCCTGCCCGCAACTCGGAAACAGGGCGTGTGAGCGCAAACGGCTCGAAATTGCGCGCGGTGGCATCATCATAGAGGACCAGCTTGCTCATGCCCGATCGCGAACTGACGCAGGCAGGTACGTCAGGAGCTCCTTGAGATCTGCAGCGCGCTCCATGCTCGTAACGAGCGTGAGGTTGCGCTGCGCCACAACGACAAGGTCGCTCACCCCATAGAGCACGACATCCACACCGTCGGCAGCGTGAACGACATTGCCTGAGGAATCGATGCTGTACACAGGGCCGCTCACCGCATTGCCTTCGGCGTCGAGCTCGCGCACGCGACGCAGCGCGCTCCACGTCCCCACGTCGTCCCAGCCAAAGTCACCAGGGAGCACGATCACTCGACGGCTGCGCTCCAGGACTCCGACGTCCACCGTCACGACTTTCACGGCAGCGAAAAACGCCACGCGATCGTTCGCGTGTTCTGCGAGCGCCGGGGCAACCTCCGGCGTTAGGCTGGAGACCTCTTCGAGAAAATCGGCCACGCGCCAGACGAAGATCCCTGAATTCCAAAGGCAGCCAGCCGCCACGAGCCTCTCGGCCTGCTGGCGCGTTGGTTTCTCGATGAATCGCGCCACGTTGTGCGCCGCGCCATCGAGCGGATTTCCCGGCTCGATGTAGCCGAATCCCGGGTCCGGGCGCGACGGCACGATGCCGACTGTCACCAGCCCATGATGTTTTTCGGCAATTTCGGCTGCGCGCGTTAGGCATGCCCGAAATCCCATCGCGTTGCCGATCGCCCAGTCCGCGTGCACCGACATCATGACGGCTGCTTCCGTGTCGCGTTTCTTGATCTCGAGCGCGGCCCATGTCAAAGCCGCTGCAGAGCCAGCGGGTTTTGGCTCCGCAATGACATTCTCGCTAGGCAGTGCAGGCAACAGCGCGCGAATGGGCGCTACGAGCGACTCGCTTGTCAGCACCAGGATCCGCTCGATGTCCACGATCGGCGCGAACCGATCGACGGTGTTTGCGATGAGCGGATTGCTGTCGATGAGAGCGAGCAACTGTTTCGGACGAGATGGCGTGCTGAGCGGCCAGAAGCGCGTGCCTGTGCCCCCGGCAAGCACTACGCCCCATCGACTCACGTGCGCTCCCCCTCCGGAGCGCGAGCTGGTGCGTCAAGGCCCACCAGCTCGGCGACGCGTCCATATAGACGCTTCGGGCTGAACGGTTTCGTGAGAAAGTCGCTTGCGCCTAACTCCATCGCGCGCTGGAACTGCGTCTCCTGTCCCGCCGCGGTGAGAATCAGGCATGGAACATCGCGCCGACGTTCCGACGCGCGAATCTTCGCGAGCACATCGAGGCCAGAGACGTACGGCATCATCAGATCGAGCACGATGAGATCGATCGGCTCATCGCGCTCGAGCAGCTCGAGCGTCTCCTTTCCGTCAAAGGCCAAGGTCACCCGAAACGGGCCCTGCTCGAGCTTCATCTTGATGATGCGGCCGATGTGTGGCTCGTCATCGGCGACGAGAATGTGCCGCTCAGCCGTCACGGGACCACTCGCCACGCCTAGATGATGCTCGCGATGCGTCCGCGGAACCGGCGCAAATCGTACAGCAACGGCGCCGCATTCGAACCTCGGCTCAGCAGCACGAGCAGAGACGCATCGCTGGAAAGCACGGCGGCCAATGCCAATCCCTGCTCGAACTCCATAATAGTGCTTACGAGGTCACCACGTCCCTGCGACTGGGCGTCGCCGTTCACGGCGCCGCCGAGTGCGGAGGCGGCGTTAAGGACGCGGGGCAGATGCGCGGCCAGTGCGTCAAGGTCTACCGGTGCGGAACCCGACCGGCCGTCAACAAGTAGACCATCTCGACCGATAACCAACACAGCTTCGACGCCTTCGTGTTGAACGATGGCTTCGACGAGTTGTTTGAGTGTTGGGGAAGGCGCGTGCGGCATCCGGTGTTCCAAGCATAACGGGGACCGGATACCTGTCAAGCGAGCAAACGCTTGATGTCTCATGCCTTACGCGGTACTCTACGCCGGAGATCAATGGTGCTTCGAAGACTGCTACGGCGACGTGCGCGTGCGCTGTCGTTTTGTGTTTTGACCGCCGCTGCTGGCGGCGTCGCGGCGTGCGACGATCCGGTCGGCTTTCAGGCAGGGTTGGGAACGATGACCGACACGTTTACGCTGTTCGCGCTGAGCGGCACACCGGCCAGCGTGCCCGTTGCCTTGAGCACGACGGATCGGATCGCCGTCCGCATGTCGGATAACCTGGCATTCGACCTCGCTTTCGACATCGACGCGAGCGGCAACATCAAGGCGTTTCCTGTGCGCCAGGTCGTTCCGTTCCGAGTGATCGGTGGAATTCTTCAGCCGTCGCACCGCGTGGGCCTGCAAAAGTCCACAACGACGTTCGACAACCTCACGCGCGCGCCGAGCGGCGGCTACAACTACGACTCAGCGACTGTCGTGCGCGCCGGCGAAACGCTCGTCGTTGAAGTACAGGCGACGCAGTGCTCCTTTTCGTTCTCCCCCAACCTGTACACGAAGATCGCGATCGACAGCCTAACCGCAGCCTCGCGCTCTATTCGTATTCGTACGGTCCACGACCCGAACTGCGGGTTCCGATCGTTTAAGCCCGGCATCCCCAAGGACTAGCACGTGCACGATCTCCGCGTGTTCCGCGAGCGTGTCGATGCACTCCGCGACGGCATGCGGCGGCGCGACAAACTGGATGCATACGGCGCGAGCATCGACGAAGGAGTGACGCTCGACGCACGCCGCCGTTCCATCATTCAGACCGTCGAAGAAAAGAAGGCAGCGCGCAACCAGAACAGTCAGGAGGTCGCGCGTCGCAAGAAGGCTGGTGAGGATGCGACGAGCCTGATCACCAGCGGTCGTACGTTAGGCGACGAGATCTCGGCGCTCGAGAGTGAATTGCAGGCGGCCGAGGCGCGACTGAGCGAGCTGCTGCTGGATCTTCCCAATGTCACGCTGGAAGACGTGCCTGCCGGCGGCGAAGAAGCGAACTGCGTCGTCTCCACATGGGGCACGCCACGTCCGAGCGACGGGGTCAAGCCGCACTGGGAGGTCGGTGAGACGTTAGGCATTCTCGACCTCATGCGCGGAGCCAAGGTAAGCGGTTCGGGCTTCGTCTTCTTCCGCGGCCTCGGCGCGCGTCTCGTGCGCGGACTGATCACCTGGTTCGTGGACACGCACGTGCGCGACCACGGATACGAAGAGATCTGGCCGCCCGTCGTCGTGAATCGTGCGACGATGATCGGCACCGCCCAGCTGCCCAAGTTCGAAGAGGACATGTACGCGCTGCGGGATGATCCACTCTTCCTGATTCCCACAGCGGAAGTGCCGGTGACGAACCTCTACCGCGACGAGATCCTCGAGGCGTCGGCGCTGCCAAAAGGTTTTGTCGCGTATTCGGCCTGTTTTCGCCGCGAAGCGGGAGCGGCGGGGAAGGACACGCGTGGGCTCCTGCGTCTGCACGAATTCGACAAGGTCGAAATCGTACGCTATTGCACCCCGGAACAATCCGCCGAGGAGCACGAGCGCCTAACGCGACATGCCGAGACCTTGCTCGAGCGCCTCGAGCTGCCATATCGCCGAGTCCTGCTCGCAGCCGGCGACACAGGCTTCGCCAATGCCAAGACGTACGACCTCGAGGTGTGGGCGCCCGGCGTCGGCAAGTGGCTCGAAGTTTCGTCCTGCAGCTCGTACACTGATTTCCAGGCGCGCCGCGCGAACATCCGTTACCGGCCGGCCGCGGGCGAGAAGCCGCGCTTCGTTCACACGCTCAACGGATCGGCGCTGGCATTGCCGCGCATCATCGCCAGCCTGCTGGAGCACTATCAGCGCCCGGACGGAACTGTGACAGTACCCGAGGCGTTACGCGGCGTGCTCGGCACCGATCGCCTCGTCTGACGGATGCGCCGCGGCGCGCTGATCCTCCTCGCGTTCGCGGTCATCGTTCTCCTCGGCTCCTACGTCGTCTACAGCCGAAGAGTCGTTAGGCAGTTGCAGGCGGAGGCCTCGCGCTCGGGCCAGATGTACGCGCAGATCTACCGCGCGCTCAGCGATACGGCGGGAGACCCCAACAGCGCGCTCTTCGATCTCGCCAAACACATTCGAGACTCGGGCATCCCACTCATCCTCACGGACGCCAGCGGACGCCCCACAGCGGTCGCGAACCTGCCGTTCACAGCGGAAGCGGACGATCCTCGCGTGCGCGATTGGATCACGCGGCTCGATCGTGAGAATCCGCCGATCGTGGAGCCTGGGATTGGCACGGTCCACTTTGGTGACACGCCGCTCGTGCGTGGCCTACGCATCATCCCGGGTCTGCAGGCGACCTTGCTGCTTCTGCTGCTGCTCGTTGGATTCTATGCGTTGCGCGTGCGCGGTCGCGCCGAACGCGAGCAGGTGTGGGCCGGAATGGCGCGCGAATCAGCGCATCAACTCGGAACGCCACTCTCCAGTCTCGACGGCTGGATCGACATTTTGCGCGAGAAGTCGCCCGAAGGCGACGAGCTCACGCAGCGCGCGCTCAAGCACATGGACGGCGACCTTGAACGCCTTCGCCGAGTCGCGCATCGCTTCGAGCGCATCGGTCGTCCGCCGAGTCGCGAACAGGTCAACATCACTGAAACGCTGGAACGAGTGGCGAACTACTTTCGCGCGCGCGTCCCGTCGCTCGCGCACAGCGTGCGGATCGAGACGCATTGGGATGCCGAGCCGCTCGAAATGCACGGCGATCCCGTTCTCATAGAATGGGCGGTCGAAGCAATCATCAAGAATTCGATCGACGCACTGGCAGGTCGCGGTGGAACGATCACGCTGTCAGCCCAGCGACTGCCGGAAGGTGCGACGCGCGTGCGGCTGAGCGATGATGGGCCAGGCGTCCCGCGTGAAATCCGCGCGCACATCTTCGACGCCGGATTCTCCACAAAGGAGCAGGGGTGGGGAATTGGCTTGGCGCTGGCGCGACGTATCGTGACCGACGCGCATGGTGGAAAGCTCGAGCTCGTCCCGACGGAACGAGGAGCGACGTTCGAGATTACTTTTCCCGCGTGACCGCAGGTGCATCGGCGCGAGACCTCCTCGCCACACTGAATGAAGCACAGCGCGAGGCCGTCGAGCATGGGGACGGTCCGCTGCTCGTCCTAGCCGGTGCCGGCTCGGGAAAGACTCGCGTGCTGACAACGCGCATCGCGCATCTGGTGCGCGAACGCTCCGTGCATCCTGGGTCGATCCTCGCGGTCACGTTCACAAACAAGGCCGCCGGCGAGATGCGCGAGCGCATCGGCCGCCTTCTCGGTGAAGACCCACGCCACATGTGGGCAGGCACATTTCACTCGATCGGTGCTCGCATCGTGCGCGCACACGCCGAGCTTGTCGGTCGTACCCGCTCCTACACGATCTACGATGAAGACGACTATGTAGCGCTGGTTAGGCGCCTCATGGAGCGTCTCAACATCTCGGCAAAGGATACATCGCCGCAGGCTGTGGCTGCCGTCATCTCCGACGCGAAGAACAAGCTCATCTCGGAGGCCGAGTTCACCAACCTGGCGCGCGACGCGTTCACGAAGGCGGCGGCACGCGTGTATGGCGCGCTGGACGGCGCGCTGCGGCAGAACAACGCGGCGACCTTCGACGATCTGCTCACGCTTCCGGTGGAGTTGTTCGAGCGGCACGACGAGGTGCGCAAATTGTACCAGGATCGCTTCCAGCACATCCTTGTCGACGAGTATCAGGATACGAACCGCGCGCAGTACCGACTCGTTGCATTGTTAGGCAGCGTGCATGGCAACGTGACCGTCGTCGGCGATGACGATCAGTCCATCTACGGATGGCGCGGCGCCGATATCCGTAACATCCTCGATTTCGAGCGCGACTTTCCTAACGCGGCCATCGTCAAGCTCGAGGTCAACTATCGATCCACGCCGGAAATCCTGCAGCTTGCGAATGCGGCGATCGCGCCTAATAGCGAACGCCTAGGCAAGACCCTGCGCGCGAGCCGCCCGCGCGGTGTGAAGCCCCAGCTGCTCGCGTCGCTCGACGAGCGCGACGAAGCAGACTTCATCACTACGGAGATCGAAAAGCGCCGCTACGGGACCAGCGCCGTTCCGTACCGCGACGTGGCAGTTCTGTATCGCACGAACGCGCAGTCGCGGCCGATCGAAGAGACCCTGCGCCGTAAGAACATTCCATATCGGATCGTTGGGGCGGTGCGTTTTTACGATCGGCGCGAGATCCGCGACTTGCTCGCCTATCTCAAGCTCATCGCGAATCCGCGCGACGACGAAGCATTCCGGCGTGCGATCGGCGTCCCCAAGCGCGGTCTTGGGGACACGAGCATCGACGCGCTGGCCGCGGCTGCTACGGCAGCCGGAAAATCCCTCCTGGAGGCGGCTGGCGACGAGTCCCTAACGACGGGGCTGCGTCCGGCGGCGCGCACGGCGCTAGCCGACTTCGCGCGTCTCATCCGCCGTCTGTACGAGAAATCCGGTGAGGCTTCCGTCGACGAAATGCTGCGTGCACTTGTGAGCGCGATCGGTTACGAAGCTACATTGCGGGCCGAGGGGCCGGAGGGCGTCGAGCGACTGGAGAACGTGGAGTCGCTGATCGATGGTGCGGCGGAGTTTGTCGTGGAGGAGGGTGGGGAAGTTGGGCTGACTCCACTGGATCATTATCTGCAGCGCACCACGCTCGTCGCGGGGATCGATATCCTCGATCCTGACGCCGACGCCGTAACGATGATGACGCTGCATAACGCGAAAGGGCTGGAGTTTCCCACGGTCTTTATTGCAGGTCTCGAGGAAGGGCTCTTTCCGATCGCCCGCGCGCGGGAAAGCGAGACCGGGCTGGAAGAGGAGCGTCGTCTCTTCTACGTCGGCATCACGCGTGCCGAAGAGGCGCTTATCCTCACGCACGCTCGCAGCCGGCGCCGCAACGGCGAACAGATGCACTCCTTGCCGTCGAGCTTTCTGAACGAGCTGCCGCGCGAACTGGTGAACTCGAGCGCGACGGTCCGTCTGCGCGGCAGCGGCCGTTTTGGTGCCTTCTCCGACGAGCCGGCGGAGCCGCGCGCGTACTCGCAGCGCCTAACGCCGTCGGCGCGTCGCCCCGGCAGGCCCGTCGAGCGGCATACGTTGGCGGCGGGCGGCGCCCCCATGGACGAATCACAGGACGCCCCGCTTTTCTACGCGGGAGAGCGAGTCAAACATCCCAAGTTCGGCAGCGGCACGATCGCCGAACTGGCCGGCGCTGGTCGCCAGGCACAGGTAGTCGTCGACTTCGACGACAGCGACATCGGCCGCAAACGACTCGTCATCGCGTTCGCTGGCCTCGAGCGCGGACTCGGCTGATGCCAGACCGCGTCAGCGAAGCGGACGTTAGGCACGTTGCCTCGCTAGCCCGCCTCGGGATCGAGCCGTCGAAGATCGAGCAGCTCGTGCGCGAGCTGAACGGCATTCTGGAACACATGGACGTTCTGGCACGCGTCGATACGAGCAGCATCGATCCGTTCGTACCTCAACAGCTCGATGCGATGCCGCTGCGGCCTGACGAGGGCACGTCCGTCGCCCTCGCGCGTCCGCTCAATGAGATCGCGCCGGAAACGCGCGACGGATTCTTTCTCGTGCCGCGCTTGGCGACGCACGAAGATGATGCCTCGCACAGCTCGTGAGCGTACCAGCTAGCGATCTACCCGCGGCAGTACTCGCGCACAACGTTCGCTCCGGCAGCGTGAGCGCGTGCGATGTCGTTGCCGCCGCATGTGCGCGCATCGACGCTGTACACGCAGGACGCGACGGACTCAACGCCGTCTTGTGGGAGGATCGGCCCGCTGCCTTACAAGCCGCGGCCGAGCTGGATAGAGGTCTTGCTGCCGGCGCCACGTTAGGTGCGCTCGCGGGCGTGCCCGTGATGCTCAAGGACAATATCGCCACGCTCGGCCTACCGACCAGTTGCGGCTCGCGCATCCTCGAGGGATACAAGTCGCCGTATGAGTCGACGGCGGCGGCGCGGCTGCGCCAAGCCGGCGCAATCATCCTCGCCAAAACAAATTGCGACGAGTTCGCGATGGGCTCGTCCACGGAGCACTCGTCGTTCGGCCCCGCGCGCAATCCGCACGACCCCACTCGCGTTCCCGGGGGTTCGTCAGGCGGCTCAGCAGCTGCTGTTGCGGCCGGCGTCGTTCGCGTGGCACTTGGCTCGGAGACAGGAGGGTCGGTACGCCAACCGGCGTCGTTCTGCGGAGTCGTTGGGATCA
>DATBKN010000507.1:0-2334 GCA_036555845.1 Gemmatimonadaceae bacterium
GGCTACACATACGGGGCCGGCTCGGGTTTTTCCTTCCGGCTCGCCCCTGGCCCGTTTACAGCCGATGCTGCGGTGCGTACCGACGTCACCGATAGCTCGCTCGTCGAGTTCTTCAGGGAGCTGCGCAAAATGCGCGAAACGGTCGTGACCGACGAGGAATTGGCCAAGGCGAAAGCGACGCTCGAGTTGAGTATCCCGGACGCACTGGAGACCACGTCGCAGATCGCTGCCAGGATGGCCGCGTTAGGCGTGTTCGGGTTGACGCTGGAGGACGAGCGCGACTTCGCGCGCAAAGTGCGCGCCGTTACCAAGGCCGACGTTCAACGCGTCGCTCGGCAGTATGTGCCCGAGGATCGCGTGCTCGTCACCGTGGTCGGCGACCTCGCCAAAGTCCGCCCCGGCATCGAAGCACTCAAGCTCGGCGACGTGAGCGTCATGGAGGTCGCGCAGGTCGTTCGCTAATCCCGCTCTTGACAGGCAAGTAGTGACTTGCCTATTGTGGGGCAGTGAGCGATGTTTTTGAAGCGATCGCTGCACCGGCACGGCGCGCGATTCTGGACGAGCTGTACGATAGAGACGGGCAGACGCTCTTCGAGCTCTGCGCGCGCCTCACGATGAAGCATGGGCTGGGCCTAACGCGACAGGCGGTGTCGCAACACCTGGACGTGCTCGAAGAGGTTGGGCTCGTTCGAACCAAACGCGACGGGCGCTACAAGTTCCACTACCTCGACACCAAACCGCTCAAGGCGGTCGTCGAACGTTGGTCGCGCAAGCGACCGAAGGGAGAGAAGAAATGAAGATCGTCGTGACGAGCGTCCTCGTGGACGACCAGGCGAAAGCCCTCACGTTCTATACGGAAGTCCTCGGCTTCGTGAAGAAGACCGACATCCCGTTAGGCGAGGGGGCGCGCTGGCTCACCGTCGTGTCGCCGGATGATCCGAACGGGACCGAGCTGCTGCTCGAGCCCGATGCTCACCCGGCTGCACGTCCATTCAAACGCGCGTTGGTGGAGGACGGAATCCCGTTTACATCCTTCGCCGTGAAAAACATCGATGCAGAATACAGTCGCCTCAAGGCGGCCGGCGTGCAGTTCACTCAACCGCCTGTCGACATGGGCCCGGTGAAGACCGCAGTCCTCGACGATACGTGCGGCAATCTGATTCAAATCGCAACGCAACCTGCTAGTTAGGCCATTCGAGCGAATCTCAGCAGCACATTGCCGGATGGGAACGCCTTCGATTCGGCGAGTTTGACCCTTTTGCAGTCGTGAACGTCGGTTATCAGCTTCTTGCCTTCGCCAAGGATGACGGGATTGACGATGAAATGATATTCGTCGATCAAACCGTGTTCGGTGAGCTTCGAGACGATCGAGCCGCTGCCGAAGATCATCATCGCTTTGCCTGGCGCCTTCTTCATCGCCTCGACTTCTCTTGGATCGAAGTTTCGGATGAGTTGCGAATTCTCCCACGTCACGTTCTTGAGCGTGTGAGACCAGACGATTTTCTTCGCGCTGTTGATGAACTCGGCCATCGCGCGCATTGAAGCTGATTTGTGCCCGGGTCGGTGCGGATCTTCTGCACCGCCGTTCTTGGATTCCTTGAGCGCGTTAGGCCAGAACGACTCGAACATCTGATATGTCGTGCGGCCGAAGAGAATCGTGTCGGCGCCGCCCTCTGCGATCGACTCGCCGGCTGATTTGTCGAGCTCTTCGTCAGGCACCACCCAATCCAACTTGCCGTCCGCGCTGGCAAAGTAGCCGTCGGCGCTGACGCGGTCGAAAGCGATGATTGGTCGCATCGTTGACTCCAGGGTGAGTTGTGATTGATCTGCAAGCCGTGCTCCGTGCTCCCGAGCTCGACTTTACGTCTTACACTTGAGAAGTTGTCGCTCGAGAAAGCGCCGTTCGGCGTCGTTTCTGGCGATGTCGAGCGCTGAACGGAAGTGCCCCGCTGCGACCTGGTCTCTTCCGAGCCGCAACTGCAGATCGCCTAACGCCGCTTGATAGAACGGGTATCGTGCCAGACGCCCTTGATCGCGGATTGCGGCTAACTCTGACAGCCCGCGCTCCGCGCCATCTCGCTCTGCTACCGCGATGGCGCGATTCAGCGCGATCACTGGTGACGGACGGATCGACAATAGCCTGTCATACAGCCGCACGATCGACTCCCAATCCGTTTCCGCCAAGCTGCGCGCACTCGCATGCGTCGCGGCGATCGCCCCTTCTATATGATAGGCGCTTACCTCGGTCCCACTCGCCGAGCGTTCCAGAAGCTCGAGCCCTTGCGCCAGCAAGTCGGAATCCCAGCGCGAGCGATCGTGCTCCCAGAGTGAATG
>DATBKN010000508.1:0-11832 GCA_036555845.1 Gemmatimonadaceae bacterium
GCAGTCAGCGTCTGGCGTGGCCGCCTGCCGGATTCTGAATTCGTCTACGAACTGATTGTGCTCGCGCGCGAACACGTTGTGATAGAAACTGAGACCGATGCTCCAGTTGTCCGGAAATGCGGCCGCTTCCTGCCCGGCCCAGTCCGGCAGCATCGGATCGTTAGGCGCCAACGTCGGAAGAAAGCCCTTGGCATCGAGCAGCAACCTGGCGCGATCCGCCGGATCGCGTTTCACGCGCTGCCGTGAGCGTTCGTCAAATCCATACAGCTGCGACGCGTCCCACCACGCAGTGTTTGTGTTACGGAAGACGCGCGGCGCTCGAGCCAGCCTGCCGTTCGCCCCCTCACCAAACGTCGGCGGCGCCGAGGAATCCGCCACAAAACTGCGATCGATACGGTCGTTAGGTCTACAGCCGAGCTTTACGGCGTCTGCCGGCGAGAGCGGCTGGTCGACGTTGCTGACTTTCTGCGACGCACAGCCGACGGCCATGTACGTCGCATGGTTCTTCCCTTCTACCAAGTGCGAGAACCAGTCGTGCGTCATGAACTGGATCCAGAACGCTGCCAGCACGTTGAAGAACGGTGCTTTCTGATAGTCACAGTTCGCGGCCGTGCCGAAGTCGGGCTGGCCGAAGCCGTCGTTGCACGCCGCGCTGTCTGACTGCGCGCGCGTGAAGAGCTTCCGGCTGATGACTTGCGGATCCGGAGTCAGCAGCGACGTGCGGCCGCCGTGCCGATTCCGCGCGATGGAATCGATGCCTAACTCCGGGAACGTGCTCTCGAACTCCACGTTGCGAGCGAAGAGCATCCCCGAAGAGCCCATCAACGGATTGCGGATGTCGTTGCATATCCCAGTCAGCGTTCGCGCGCGAATGAGCTGACCTGTGCACAGCTGCTCGCCGGAGCCGCCCACGTCGCGGAAATTGGGGTGGCCTAACGGGAGTCGCATCGCGGGCCATGTCTTAGTGACCGGACCACCGCTGCCTGCGTACGCTGGATACGTGCCGCTGTTGTCGAAGAGATTGAAGCGGATCAGTTCCACACGCTCGTACTCCAGGTCCACGAGCGCGCCGTTCACACCACGCAGGTTCTTGGTGGCCCACCACGCTTTCGACGATTCATCGCCAGTCCCCCAATAGTTCTGCCAGTCCGTCCAGGGGACGTCGCGCCCAGTGACGGCGCCTGTTCCGCCGCGGCAACGAGCTGTCGCCTCTGTCACTTTCCCGAGGAAACGCTGATCGCGCGCTTGCGCAAAGGGGCGCGCATCCAGCTCGGTGCCACAGCTGGCCAGATCGGGGAGATTGTCGAAAACGCGGCCGCAACCGATGCTTAAGGCGACGCAAAGCACCGGCAGGAACCACCGCCGGTCGCCGGAGTTTGGACTAGTCATCTCCATACACGCGCACGAAGGCTCCCGTTCGAGCTCAGTTGCGCCTGCACCGTCCTCGCCATGCCCGTTCGAATCGTGCGGTTAGGAACTCCCCGACACCCCGGGGAAGGCCTTCGCATCGGAACCGTGCGCCGGCCGCCGCGCGGCGTGCAAAAAACGCGTTATGCGGCGGACAATTGGTACGACGTCTGGCTGCCAAACCTCGCGCCTAGCGACGCGCTCCTCAAGCAGGTGCACGGCAGCCTGTCGTGGTCTGCCTTCGAAAAGAAATACCGCCTCGAGTTGAAGCGTCCGGAGCAGGCACACCTGTTGACGATGCTCGCCGCATTGTCACAGCAGACCAACTTCGCCGTGGGCTGTTATTGCGAAGAGGAATCGCAGTGCCACCGGTCGATCTTGCGCAAGCTGCTCGAGGAGCACGGCGCAAAAGTCGTTTGAGCCATTGTTTACGCATCGGCCGATACACGAGAGCACCTTTGTCCACTGGCGTCGCTATTCCGTGGTCCTCAATCTTCGCGCGCCATCCCTCGACTCGAGTCCAAGTCCATGATTCGCACGCTGCTTTTCGTTCTCGTGCTGCTGCCTGTGACGGCGCTCGCGCAACTGGCCGACAGGCCGGTGTTTATTGAAGCTCGCATTCCCAAAGCACCGACGATCGCGAACAGCAGCGAAGGGGCCTTTCTCATCTACGAAGTGCACATCGCGAACTACGAGTCGCACGAGTTGACGTGGACCGGTCTGGAAGGACGCGACGGAGCAACTGGCGCTCCGCTCTTTTCGATGACCGATACCGCGTTGGCGCGCGAGATCTCACGCCCAGGCGTGAGTGGGACCGCAATAGCGCCGCAGAATCGGCCGCGCATCGCCGGCGGGCAGTTTGCGCTTGTCTACGTGTATGTTCCGCTCGGTACGAGTCCAGCGCCTAAATCGATTCGGCACCGCCTAACGGTGCGGGATTCGAGCGGCGCGCGTACGCTGGAGCTGGCGGACGTCGCTGTGACGCCGGAGCCGATTGTCATCGGAGCGCCGCTCAGGGGCGGCAATTGGCTGGCCGGCAATGGGCCCTCACGCAACTCCGGTCACCGACGCACAATAATTCCGCTGCAGGGTCTCCCGCGCATCCCGCAGCGCTTCGCGATCGATTACGTGATGATCGACAGCACGTGGAAGACGTACCGTGGAGATCAGCTGAAGAACTCGAGTTACTACTGCTACGGTGTCGACGCGCTCGCTGTCGCCGACGGGATCGTGGTCGCGACAAAAGACAGCATTCCTGAGAACACTCCCGGTGCGAACTCGCGCGCCGTCCCAATCACGCTCGAAACCGTCGGTGGCAATCATATCATCCTCGACGTGGGCAGCGGACGTTATGCGTTTTACGCGCACCTGCAGCCGGGATCGTTGCGCGTCAAGCTTGGCGATCGCGTGAAGAAAGGCCAGGTCCTGGGGCTCGTTGGGAATTCCGGCAACTCGACCGAGCCGCATTTGCACTTTCACATGGCGGATGCCAACTCCCCGTTAGGCTCCGAAGGACTTCCATACGCGGTGGAGACTCTCGATCTGGTCGGCAAGTGCGAAGGGTTTGGCAGTGGCTGCAAAGTGGGCACGGCACAAGCCCAGCGCCGCGTGATGCCCTTCGCGAACGATATCGTTAGGTTCCCGAAGTGAAAATCGTCTCCTGCCTTCGCTCGAAGCGTGCTGGGACTTCTAATCGGGAAGGCGAGTTTACGGTCGAGCGGACGGCGGAGCCGTGCGCCGGCGCAGCTCGTCGTGGAAGTTGAGCATGACGGTGACGTGATTCTGCGACTGTTTCACACCAGGCGTCGCCGGGACCAGGGCGATGATCCGCCCGTCGGCCGCCACGTCGTAGTTAGGCAGCACGCCCGTGTCCGCGAGATCGATGCGTGACCAGAGGCGCGGCGCCGTCACATCCAGCGACGTGCCCTTCATTGTATAGCGCGCGACCATAATCCGCTGGTCATCGGTCGCGTAGAAGAGATCGCGCCCGTTAGGCGACCACCGCGGAACGCGACCTCCGCCGTTCGACACCTGCACGCGCTGCCCCTCACCACGGAACGGTCGCACGTAGACTTCCCATTTCCCGGACTCGTTGGAGGCGTACGCCAGCCAGCGGCCGTCCGGTGAGAACGAGGGATACACCTCGAACGAGCGGGTCCTGAGCCATGGCTCCGGTTCCATCGCGCGCAACTTCCCCTCGCTCGACTCGAGAGCAACGGTCCATAGATCCATGCCGGTCGCGGCGTTCATCTCGTGATAGGCCAGTCGGTCCCCGTTAGGCGTGAATGTCCACGGCACCTGAATGGCGCCGCTCCGCAGCAGCGGCTCGGGGGTGCCACCATTCGCCGGCATCCAGGACAGGCCCGTGGCGCCACTCAGCACGACAAAGCGGCCGTCCGGACTCCAGAGCGACGCCGAATGCTGCGCGGGACCGGAGATGCGCGTGGCCCGGCTGCCGCTCCGTTCGTAGAACGATATCGTCGTGATGCCGCCGTCCACCACGCCTAACGCGAGCCGCGCGCCATTCGGCGACAAGCGCGGCCAGGAATATCGCCCCGGCGTTTCCACAACCGGCTCGGTTGCTCCCGTGCTGTCGAGCCGCACGGCCATCATCCGTCCCGTACCCGCAGCGCGACGATACACGAGCGTTCCATTCTCGGAGACGTCCATCTGCGCGTACCCAAACGTCGGCGAGTACGCAACGTCGTCCAGAACCGGAACGGCTGGGCCGCGCAGCGCGAGCCGATCGACATCGAATGCGGCGGCGTACAGCGTCCCCTGGTTCACGTATGTGAGGTACCCTGGCGGCACATAACGGCCGTAGGTGCCGCCGCGCGTTAGCACCGTGCGCGTTCCGTCGCGCAGCGAGAGCACCTCGATGCTAGCGCCGTCCGCTCCAGGCGTCGTTAGGTTCGTGTACAGAACGTGTGTTCCGCCCGGGAGGAGCTGCGGCCACGAATGCGCACCGGACGTCTCCCCACCGCGTCCGACGCGGCTCGCTGTGCCGCCCGCCTCAGGAACCCGCCAGAGCTCACCCGTTGAATTCAACATCGCGATGATTGTCCCGTCGCTTCCCCAACTCGCGCCGAGAAGGTCCGTCGCATCACAAAGGACGACGGGTGAACCGCCTGTAACCGCTACTTTCTTGAGCCGTCCTGCCGCCCAGAATCCGATCCACTGACCATCGGGTGAGAAGAACGGACCGCGCGCGCCCTCTGTGCCGGGCAGTGCGCGCGCAGAAGACTGGTCCAGGCTGCGCACGTTCAGGTGCGCCGTGCTGCCGCTGTCGACCGTCACGAACGCGAGGCGTGTTCCATCGCGCGAGATCACGACGTCCGTGCCGACCTCGGAGCCTAACGAGCCTCCGGCGCGAAGCTCCACTTCGAACTGCGCGAGGGGGAGCTCAGTGCGACGCGCTCCGCGAGCAGCAAACCACGCCACGAGCGCGATCAGTGCGACAAGCGCCCCGCCGATTGCGAACCGGGCGCCAGACCAGCGGCGCGACGGCCCTGCGCCGGGACCCGCTGCATCGAGCGGATCGACCTCTCGCGTGCGGAATTGAGGAACGTAGCTCCCCTTTGGGAGCGAGATGACGAGCGCATCACCCCGTCCGTCGGTCGCATAGTACCGCTCGAGCCGAGTTCTCAGTCGCGACGCTTCGGCCCGCACGATCGGGTCGATGCGGGGATCGAAGGACTGACCCTTCCCGAGCGCTTCGACGCCAACCGTGTACTCCTTCAGCCGTTCGGAGCCGCCACCCGCGGTCTGCTCGACAACGAAGCGCAGCAGTGCCCTCGATCGCTCCGCTCCCTGAAACGCCGCGCTGGACAGCACTCGTTCGAGCGCGTCCAGCGCAGCATCTCGGTTGACCAGCGGCACCGCCATCAGCTGTCCCTCGATCGAATTCAGTGGTAGCGGGGGACCTCCGATCGAGAAGGTAGTCCGGTAGGCATGGGCGCGTAACATTGCTGAATGCCGTTCGAACCCATCGATACGCCAGCGCCAGTCAATCACAACGATGCTAGCGCTGTACGAAGCTGTTGATCGCGATTTGGTACTCCTTGCTGCTCGCTTCGTACTTGATGCTGTAGCGCGTCGGGTACAGCCCGGGAATGGTGAAGCGCTCCGGTTGCGCGACGGCGGTGGCGTAATCGGGCTTCGATTCTAGGAACGCCTTCGTGATCATCGGTTCGATGAACGCCTGCCGACCAGCCGTGAAACCGAAGATCATGGTCTTGTCAAAGAGCTGGCCGTTCAGCTCTGGGGCGGAGCTGTCAATCCAGTGCACTCCCATGGCAGGAACCGCGACGTTACCCGGCGCGATGTGGCCGGCTGGAACGAGGTTGGATTCCGGGATGATCGGATCTGGACCACCGGGAACCTTGAGAACCTCGCGTTCCGGGAGGAGATAGAAGTGGAAGTCGAAATGCGGCAACGTGTAGATCGGCGCCGGCACGTGCCCCTGCGGGTTCCAGCCGAACATCATGAAGGTGTACGGCATCCCCGCTGCCTCGGCGGGAAACTGCAGGTGGAGCATCAGCATCTGATCCGGAAGTCCGGTGAGCGCGGCTTCGCTCAACGCAACTCCCAGCTCCGTCTGCTTGCCGTCTTGCACGGTCACGTACGTACGGACGCTTCCGTTCCCTACCGCCATCGACTGGCCATAGAACCTGCCGTCGACGGCTACGCCAGTTGCTGGTTCATCCTCGCATCCAGCGAGGGGAGCGAGAATCATCGTTGGGATCAGCAGAAATCGCAGCGCATTCATGGGTGTGTTCCTCGGATTTGGTTCGAGCGCTGCGCGGACGTCACAGCGCTGCCGAGGGATGGCTTCGCGCGTTCGATCGAAGAAGCACGGAACGGTGCCGGAACCGCACGTGAGCCGTGCCAGGGCGGCCGTAGGGCCGAAAGGCCGCCTAACTACTTGCGCATTCCTGCAGCTGAATCCGCTCCTCCACGTCTAAACCGTGGGTGGGGACGCGTCATCTAAACGGAAGCATCCCCTCACCGACGTCATTCAGAGGTAATGTGAAGCGCTCCATCGAGCATCTGCGCCGAGAGTGGGTATACGCGATCCGTTCGCTGCGTCGCCGACCGGGCTTCACAACCGTGGCCGCGCTTACGCTGGCGATCGGTATCGGGGCGAACACGTCGATTTTCTCGGTTGTGCGGGGCGTCCTTTTGAGACCGCTACCATATGCGGATCCAGATCGGATCGTCGTCATCAACACAGCCCCCAACCTGCCGACGGACGTTCCCGGCAACATGTCCTTCCCGGATATCAAGGACATCCGCGATGATGGCCGCGCGTTCGAGTCAGTCGTCGGCTATTCGTCGACGAACTTCACGCTCACGGGGCTTGGCGACCCGGACATGCTCAACGTGACGCGCGTGACTGAGGGTCTCCTGTCGACGTTTCGTGTCGCGCCTGCCATCGGCCGCGACATTCGGCGCGAGGAATTCGGACCGAACGCAGCGCTCGTCGTCGTGCTCAGCGACGCCATGTGGCGCAAGCGTTTCGCTGCGGACCGCAATGTGATCGGCCGATCGATTCAGCTGGACGGGGTTTCGTACGAGATCGTCGGCGTGGCGCCGAGCGGTTTCGATTTTCCAGCCGGTGTCGACGTGTGGCTGCCGCGACGGCTCAACCCGACGGGGTGCGGGCGCGGCTGCCACGCATTCAATGCCATCGGCCGGCTCGCGCCTAACGTGTCGCTCGCGGGCGCCGCAGCCGAGTTGCAGCGCATCGCGGCCAATCTCACGTCCACGTATCCGGAAACGAACAACGACAAGGACTTCATGGCGCGCGAGCTCAAGGAGTTCGTCGTCGGCGACGTGAAGCGCGGCCTCTGGATCATGCTGGGCGCCGTGGCGCTCGTGCTGCTCATCGCCTGCGCCAACGTGGCCAACCTGCTGATCGCGCGTGCCTCCTCGCGTGAAGGTGAAACGGCGCTGAGATCCGCGTTAGGCGCCACGCGCGGCATGCTCGCGCGTCAGGTCTTCGCTGAAAGCGCGGCTCTGGCGTTGCTCGGCGGCGGGCTTGGAATCGGTCTCGCCTTCATCGGCGTGAAGGTGCTGCGCCTAACAGCTGAAGGAACGATTCCGCGGGCTCAGCTCATCGCCATCGATCCGATTGTACTGCTGGCGACGCTCGGCAGCGTCGTGTTCGTGACGTTCGCGTTCGGTTTGATTCCCGCGCTGACGCTCTCACGCTCGACGCTTTCGGACACGCTCTCGACGATCGGCCGGGGAGGATCCACGACTCTGCGGACGGTGCGATTCAGGCGTGCGCTGCTCGCTGGGGAGGTCGCGCTGTCGGCCGCGCTGCTGATCGGTGCCGGCTTGCTGCTCAAGACGTTTACGAAGATGTATGCCGTCGACGTCGGCTTCGAGAAACAGCAGGTCGCGCGCTTCAGAGTCGTGCTCCCCGCGGCGGCATATCCCGAGATCGAACGAGTCGCCCAGTTCTACGCGTCTCTCGAGTCACGAATCTCGGAGTTGCCTGGCGTGGAAGCGGTGGGCTCGATGTTCGGCGCGCCGTTGTCCAACCAACGAGCGACGGCTACTGTGTTTGTGCAGGGACGCCCCGACCCCAAGCCGGAGAACGAGACAGGGGCCGCTATTCGGCCGATGACACCCGGTCTGCAGCGCGTGCTCGGTTTGCGTCTCCTCAAGGGCCGCGCGCTCACAGACGCCGACAACAGACGCGACGCGGAGCCGGTCGCTCTCGTCAACGAAGGCTTCGTTAGGCAGAACTTCCCGCACGAAGATCCGATCGGACAGCGCGTGCGTCTGTCCATGGATGAAGGGTTCGGCAGTCCGTACTGGCGCATCGTCGGCATCGTGCGCGACGTGCGCTTCGACGTGCTCACGCGCGAAGCCCTCGCCGACCTCTTCGTGCCGCACACGCAGTACGGCCCGCGCTCCATGAACATCCACGTGCGGCTCGCACCTGGTGCACCGCCTATGGAGAACACTTTGCGCGAGGCTGTGCGCTCCGTCGATCCGAACATCCCGATTTACCGCTATGAGCAGATCGAGGAAGTATTGAGTAAGCAGATCGCGCCGACACGGCTATATCTGTTGCTCGTGGCTGGCTTCGCCGTGACAGCCGCGCTGCTCGCGGCGGTCGGACTGTACGGCGTGATGAGCTTCATCGTTGCGCAGCGCACGCGCGAGATCGGCATCCGCGTCGCGTTAGGTGCGCAGCGGCACGGCGTCGCATCGCTGGTCGTACGGCAGGGGATGCAGCCGGTCGTGATCGGACTCGGCATCGGAGTGTTCGGCGCCGCGCTCGCGGGCCGCTTCGTCGAGTCCGTGCTCTTTGGCGTGCAGCCGCGGGACCCGTTCGTGATGGCTGCGGCGACCTTGCTCATGGTGCTTGTTGCGTTAGGTGCAGCCGCGATGCCCGCACTGCGTGCCAGCGGAATCGATCCCGCCCGGGTGCTGCACGTGGAGTGAATGTCCGCGGTAGACTCCGCGGCAAGGCAAGACAAATAGGTCTGAGTCACCCGAGTCTTCGGTTCCAGGTCGTGAGAATTTGAAATCTCACGACTTTGCACTGGAGACTGGGTACGCAGAGCTATTTGTTTGCCCTGCCAGGTGTGCACAACTCCAGTCAGAAATCTCATGTCCCCTAACGCGCCCGGGCACGGATGGTCCGAGTCCTACCTCGGTGGTTCGCAAGAAGCCGAGGAGCGCATGTTTCGCGATTTCGAGCGAACGATCGTCGCGCTGCAACGATCCATAGCAGGGCGCGGTGACGGCACCATCCGGCGCGGCTTTCACGCGAAAGGAATCTTCAGCGTCCCGCGCGCAGTATTTCGTTGCGCGGCCGAGCTTCCACCCGCCTTGCAGGTCGGGATCTTTCAGCCGAATCGCGAATACCCGACCGTCGTGCGTTTCTCGAGTTCGCTGAGCGATGTGCAGCCCGACGGCAACCGCCAGGGCCACGGGATCGGCTTTCGCATTTCAACACCGCACGGCGTCCATGACATTCTGCTCAGCGACAGCCCCACGTCGCACGCGCGCGACGCCGAGCAGTTCATGGCGCTGGCCGATGCCCTAACGAGCCGTGCCAAGATCGCAACGGTATTTCGCCTGGCGCGCAGAGTCGGCTGGGGCGAAGCAGTTCGCATGCTGCGGACCGTGCTGCGCACGTCGACGGCCAGCATGACGAGCTTGGCGACGGCCTCGTACTGGAGCCGCACACCATTTTCATTCGGCGGCACAGCCCTGCGCTATGTCTTGCGGCCGCATAACGCGGCGGCTGTAGCCGCCGGCAAAGGTTCTGACTATTTGCGGGACGAGATGACTCGCCGGCTCGGCGCTGGCGACGTCCACTTCGATCTCGCGGCGCAGCTGTTCGTGGATCACGCGCGCACTCCCATCGAAGACGGATCGGTCGAGTGGAAAGAGTCCGTCAGTCCGCCGGTTCCGCTGGGGCGGTTGACGCTGCCGCGACAGGATCTGGCGAGCGCTGAGTCGCGCGCCCAGGCGGCGACAATCGACACGCTGGCGTTCACGCCGTGGAACGTCGTGGGCGACATCCGTCCGCTCGGCAGCCTCAATCGCGCTCGCAAGGCCGTGTACCTCGCGAGCGCAGCCGCACGGGGAGCTACACTTGCAGGTTAGCCGAGCCTTTGCAGGGCTTCCTGCTATGGCTTCCCGTTAGGCACCACTGCCGGGCGTCCACCTTTGAGTACGAATGGCGCGACGACGGGATCAGCCGTCGTCACCGACGCCTTGGATTTGGCGACCATCTTTTCGACTTCTTCGAGCAGGCGCGCGTTGTTCGTGACGATGCCGTCCTTGATCGTGTGCACGATGCCCTTGGTGCGATACATCTTTCCATCCTTGTCCAGCGTCAGGTCGCCGAAGCCGTACATGAACTTCAGGTTGTACGCAGGATTGCCGTCGACGATGGCGAGATCAGCGAGATAGCCGGGCCTAACGAGGCCCAGCTTCTTCTCGCCCAATGTCGCCGCGCTGTTGAACGTCGCCGCCTTGAGCACTTCGAGCGAATGCATCCCGGTCTCGCGCAGCAGCTGTAGCTCTCGAATCGATGAGAAGCCCGGCGTGGCCCAGATGTAGTTGTCGTCCGTGCCGTAGGCGACGCGACCGCCACGCTGATTGAAGGCGAAGATGAGATCTCCCCACAGGCGGAATGCATAATTCCAGTAGTACTCGTCATCGCTCGTCCAGTCGTAGTGGAAAGAGCCGTGATACGCCGGGTTAGGCAGGTTCCAGTTCCATAGCGCCTGGTGCGTGTATTTCTCGTGCCAGGGAAGGCTCGAGGCTCGCAGGAAGTCGCGGTTCGCTTCGTACACAACGCGCGTCGGCAGCATCGTCACCCCGCACTTGACGAGCGAGTCCGCGACAGCGGTGAGCAGCTTCTCTCGATCCGTCTCGAGCCAAACCTTCCCTGCATAACGAAAACGATGGTTCTCGTTGGAGAAGCTGTACTCTCTCCCAAAGTCTTGCGTCGAACGCGGCAGTGCGGACTCGGCGTACGCGTAGTGGTGCTCGATCATCGTGACGCCGAGGCACGCTGCTTTGACGGCGTTCACAACAGCGATCGTCGACGGCGGAATGTGGAATGACGTGATGATGCCGTACTTCTTCGCCTCCTGTGCCACCGCTCCGACGAGCGCTGCGCTCCATCCGATCGCATCCATGCTGATCACACGGATTCCGCTGTCGGCCATCGCCTTCATGATCTCGGGGACCTTTGCGGGATCGTCGCGCTCGAGCGGTTTCGCGTTGGTGCCGGCGGCCCAGCCGACGAGCGGGAACATGCGCGGCGCGAGGATCTCGTTCGCCTTGCTGCGGCGTGCTTCGCGCATCGCTTGCGCGTAGCCGCGATCGGCCGCGTCGACGATCGTCGTCACGCCGTGGGCGAGCTTGAGATAGTAGATGTATTCCATCTCCATCGGCTCGTTGCGGATGTGCGTGTGCAGATCGAGCATTCCTGGAACGACATACATCCCGGTTGCGTCTATGACGCGATCGCCCGTTAGGCGTTGCCCCTCGCCGCGTCGCTCAGCGGTGACCGGATCGAAGGGAACCATCTGCGTGATCGTGTTCCCTTCGATGAGGATGTCATACGGTCCCGCGGGCGGCCCGCCGTGGCCGGGGATCACCATCGCACCGCGAATGACGAGGCGGTTGTACGGACCGGCGGCGAGATCGCCGAACCGGCCGCCTGTCTGTGCCTGCGCTGTGAGTGTGAGACAAGCCAGCAGCGCGATGCTGCCGGCTGCAAAAAGTCGTCGCGAATTACGCATGCTTTTCTCCTGGGCCCAAACGATCGAAGGTACGCCGCAAGATGCCACGCGCATCGTATTGCCAACAGAGCTTCTTGCGGCGCTCTGGGCTCCGAGCGGCGCCAGCATCGTAAGAGCATTAACGCAGAGGACGCAGAGC